>NZ_JAPWBZ010000001.1:0-263527 GCF_041433685.1 Gemella sp. 27098_8_92 | reverse complement strand
AAGTAACTTACTTTTATTTTGATTTTATTGAAGAAATGGAGTATTATAATAATATACTTTAGGAGGGTTGGGAATGTTTTATTTGGAAGATGAAAAAACGCTAGTTTTAACTGGTGAAAATAAGAAAGATATATTAAATGCATTAAGAAAAATTAACTACGTTTCTAATGATAAAAATATTAAGGTTGCATATATTAAAATTTTAGCAAAAGTATTAGAATTTAATAAGGCAATAGAAATGTATTATCATTCACAAAATCCATCTTTTAATGAGGTTTTCAAAGAAAGATTAGAGAATTTAGATAATAGTCGCGAGGAATTTGCGAGAATAAAAGCAGAATTAAAAGGATCTTTTGATGACGAAAATTATGATAAAGATGTTGAAGAAGAATTCAATGATATTTTATTAAGAATAGAAGGAAGAACTGCTATTCTATTTGAAGATGAAGAAGAATATAGATTTAACAATTACTTGATTACACTAATTAATGATAAGAAATTGGAAGAATTTATCTGGTTAAATACATTATATAATATTTATAAAGAAGGTAAGAGTCTAAACTCTATAATAAAAGATTATTGTGAATTAAATGATATAGAGTTTGCTGATTTGTATAAAATTTATTTATTCGTTACAGACTATAATATAAATAAACTATTATTAAAGAATGAGTCAAAAATAATTAATAATGAGTATTTAGAGAACTTTGAATCATTCTTCAACTATATGTATGAGTTAATTGATGACCTTAGAACATTTGTGGCTAAAAAAGATAAGAAAAATATTTTAAGTTTTTCTACTAAAATAGATAGTTATACTAATGTAACAACACCATCTAAAGAAGAATTTTTGAGTAGTGTATATAAAGTATTTAATTTCTTAAGAACATTATATGAGAATGACAATGCTAAGTTGTTGTTAGATAATATTTATCCAATATTAGTAAAATCATTTTTTGCACCACTGAGAAATGATGATAAAATAAAATATGATTATAATCCTGAATTTATCTTTGCCTTAGAATATACTCAAATTATTATAGAAGTAATGGATGAAAATAATGAAAGATAAAGTATTTCAAAAAGATTTTTACTGCGTATATAATGATTATAATGTTTCCCTAAGAACAACTGAATTAAACTTACTATACTTACCTTTAGTAGGCTCTGATGCAGTCAAGTTATACCAATTTTTGGGAAGCAAAATGATTGGAGATACAAATTTATCAAAGAATTATTTACATTATGATATTTTTGATAATTTAGCATTAGATGTTAATAAATTTATAATCGCTCGTAAAAAATTAGAAGCTATTGGTTTATTACAATCATTTTATATAAATAATTCATCAGGGAAACAGTACGTTTATAAAATAAAAGAAGCACTAAGCTTCTTTGAATTTTTTAACACACCTATTTTGTGTCAATTATTAGAAAATACTATAGGAAATAGTGAATATAATGAAATAAAAACTTATTATTCTTTTGATAAGGTTAGTTTTAACAATTTTGAAGAATTAACCGTTAAATTTTCAGATATTTATAACTTGGAGAATTTAGATAGCTATGAATCTGGTTTTACCAAAACAGACTTAGCTTCTGGCCCGAATTTTGATGAATATTTCTTTGATTTTTCAAAGCTAAATTATTATTTAGCTAATAGTTATTTATCAGAAGTAATTGAGAAGAGTAATATTAAAAATAATATTTTAGGATTAGCGCATTTATATAAAGTAACACCTTCAGATATGGCAAAAGCAATAGAAAAAGTTGCTGATGTAAATGCTGGGGAGAGTACACTAAATGTAGAGAAGTTAAAAAATTATTTAACTCAGCTTTATGTAAATGTTAGAAAACAAGAAGTTCCAACTTTGGATAAGATGTTAAATAAAAAATTAGTAGAAGAAGAGAAAGAACAACTTACAGAAGAAGATAAATTTATACGAGAAGTAGACAATATAGATTATATAACCTATTTAAATAAGCAAAAAGGCTTAGTTTTATCTAATGTTGATGCAAGAAATATTACTGAGATTCAGGAAAAATATAACTTCCCAACAGGTGTTTTAAATATTTTGTTAGAGTATTCTATAAATACTAGTAATAGTTCAGGATTACCACACAAAAATTATATAGATAAAATTGCTAGTAGTTGGCAAAGTCAACGATTATTAGGAGCAAAAGATGCTATCGAATTTGTTAGAAAATCACGTAATATGAGGACTGTTAGAAAAAATGTTGATAAAACAGCATCAGTATGGAACTCAAATACTAATAGGAAAGTTTATAAGGCGCCTTTCCCAGAATATTTAAAACAACAGATGGAGAATATTTCTACAATAAAATCATCACAGAATCGTGTTGTTACTCAAGAAGACGAAGATGCGTATAATGAGATGATGAAAGAACTTACAAGGAAGAAGGACACATAATGAAAAAGTTATCTAGTGTTATGTCTATGAATACAGAGAATACTTATGAAAAATTTATATCTGAAAAAGTATTAAAAGATCCAGAAATTATAAAGTTTATTCAAGAAAATAATTTCACGCGTAAACATATAGAAGAGAATTTGGAAAAATTTTATCAATATTATATTTCAAAAGATTCCGACTTAAATATCGAACATAAACCTAAACTGATAATTGATGGAAAAAGAGTTAATATAGTATATTCGGAAACATATGAATATAAAAATAAAAAGCTAAGTCAGCAACTTAATAATAGAATCAAAACAGAATTTATACCTAAAAAAGTACTTACATATACATTTCAAAACTTATCAAAAAGTAAGGAAAAAGGGTATCTTGCAACTGAAATAATAAAGACATGTAAAAATATTTTAGATGGTCAAGCTAAAAAAGGAGTATATATATATGGCCCAACAGGGATGGGGAAAACTTATTTAATGGGCTGTATTTATAATTACCTAAAAGAACAAGGGAAAGAGCCCACTATCTTATATTATCCGGAATTTATAAGAAAGATAAAAAGTAAAATAAGTTCTAATAATTATGATCAATATATAGATTTAGTTAGAGCGGATGAAATTTTAATCATAGATGATATAGGAGCTGAAAATATTACTGAATTTATTCGTGATGAAGTTTTAGGCCCGATTATAAACTATAGAGAGGCAGAAAATTTACCAACATTTTTCTCATCAAACTTAAGTCTAGATGACTTAGCTGAATTGTTAGCTAACTCAAGAAATTCAGTTGATCAGACGAAATCTTTACGAATTATACAACGTATAAAATCTTTAAGCACTGTACACTTTTTGAATGGTGATAATGAGCGTGAATATAATAATTAAATATAGGTAAAAAATGTCGAATAACATGTAGTTATTCGACATTTTTTATTTTTAAGAGAGAAAACTATTAAATTTAGAATATGATTATAAAGCCTTATTTGATAAGGTTTTATAATCATAAAAATATATTTTTAAAAAAATAATAAAAAAAAACAATTATTTTTCTCAAAATAGTGGAAAAAAGTGGGGAAATGTGGTAAATTATAGAAGTAAGGTGGTGAAGGTAGTGTTTATTGGTCAATACAATAATAAAATGGATGCTAAAGGAAGACTTAGTATTCCAATAAAATTCAGAGATGAATTAGGTGAAAAATTTATTATAACAAGAGGTCTGGACTCTTGTTTATTTGGCTATTCACTACAAGAGTGGCAAAAAGTGGAAAGTAAAATAAAATCACTACCTATTACTAAGAAAAATGCACGTACTTTCCAACGTTTTTTCTTTTCAGGGGCTACGGAAGTAGAGATAGATAAACAAGGAAGAATAAATATTCCTAATGCTTTAATAGAACATGCATTTTTAAATAAAGAGTGTGTAGTAAATGGTTTATCTAATAGAATAGAAATTTGGGATAAAGCTCACTGGGAAGATCTTCTTCTTGAGAGTGAGGCTAGTGTTGAGGAAATAGCAGAAGAATTAGAAGATTTTGACTTTTAGGATGGATGAGAAATGTTTAAACATTACAGTGTATTATTAAACGAAGCTGTTGCTGGATTAAATATAAAAGAAAATGGTGTATACGTAGATTGCACTTTAGGTGGAGCAGGGCATAGTTTAGAAATTTTAAAACAATTAACTGATGGAAAGCTATATGCTTTTGATCAAGACAGCGTTGCGTTAGAAAATGCAAAAGATAAATTAAAAGATTATGCAGATAAGGTTGTCTTTATAAAATCTAATTTTAAAAACTTGAGAGAAAAGTTACTAGAGCACGGTGTTACAGAAGTAGATGGAGTGCTTTATGACTTGGGAGTATCTTCTCCACAATTAGACACACCAGAAAGAGGTTTTAGTTATAATTATGATACAAGACTAGATATGCGTATGGACATGGATGCAAAAATAAGTGCATACGAAATTGTAAATGAATATGATTATAACGAATTGGTTAAAATATTTTATCGTTATGGTGAAGAAAAATTTTCTAAGCAAATAGCAAGAAATGTAGAAAAGAAACGTTTAGAAAAACCAATAGAAACAACTTTTGAATTAGTGGATATAATAAAAGAATCTATACCAGCAGCTAAAAGAAGAACAGGTGGGCATCCTGCGAAAAGAGTTTTTCAAGCGATAAGAATAGCTGTAAATAATGAACTATCAGTTTTTGAAGATTCATTAGAGCAAGCAATAGACATTGTAAAAAAAGATGGAAGAATATCGGTTATTACTTTTCATTCACTAGAAGATAGAATATGCAAACAAATATTTAATTCATATGCAAAAAGAAAAGATATTCCTAAAAATCTTCCAATATTACCAGAAGAAAGTTTGGCTAAATTAAAAATTATAACAAGAAAACCAATTTATCCAACGGATAAAGAGTTAGAAGAAAATAATAGATCACGTAGTGCAAAATTACGTATAGCAGAAGTACAAATGAAAGAGTAGGAAAAGGCTAATGGCAACATTAAAAGTATATAGCAATGAATATGGAGTAAGAAAAGTTCAGGAAAAGGTAAAATTTAATTTTTTAGAAAAAGCAGGATATGGTGTTTTTGTAGGAGTTATTTTACTTGCTAACGTAGTTATGTTAAACTATAAAGGAGAACTTTATTCATTAAGAAGCGCTCAGCAAAAAAATGATGTAATAATTTCGGAAAAACAAAAAGATAATAATGAGCAAAAGGTTATTATAAATGATTTGTCTTCGTATGAAAGAGTTAAAAAAATAGCTGAGACTATGGGTATGAAAACTCAAAAAGACAATATAAAGGTAGTGAGATAATTGAAAAAACTTTTTAGGAAACTATTTACTTTGAAGTTTCTGGAAGACAGAAAAAGTTTAGAAAAAAAAGATTATATTTCAAGGGAAAGAACAAAAATAGTATTTCTTCTAATTTTTGTTTTTTTCTTTGTATGGGTAGTTACCATTAATATAGGCCAAATGATGCTTATTGGCACTGTTAGAGGTCAAAATCTGTCTGAACTTGCGGATAAGAAATATAAAATAGATACTAGTTTACAACCTAAAAGAGGAAAAATATTTGATAGAAATGGTAATATATTGGCAGACAATATAGAATCATATAAGCTTGTTGCTGTTGTATCTGATAAGGCTACAGAAGATGAAAAAAATCCTCGTCATGTAGTGGATGTAGACAAGACTGCTGACGAGCTATCTAATTTTATTAAATTAGATAAAAGTAAGATAAAAGAGATATTATTAAAACAGGGTGTTTACCAGGTAGAGTTTGGTACAGCTGGAAAAGATATAAGTATAGAGAATAAGAAAAAAATAGAAGCACTAAATTTACCAGGAATACAGTTTATAGCAACAACGAAGAGGTATTATCCAAATGGTAGTATGTTAGGGAACTTTTTAGGCTTTGCTCAAAATTCTCCAGATAGTGATTTAATAACAGGTCGTTTAGGAATAGAAAAAACATTTGATTACTATTTAAGAGGAAAAGAAGGTCATATAACATATGCAAAAGATGCATGGGGGAAAATAGTTTCTAATATTCCAAAAGTTGAAATTAACCCAGTTGATGGTGCAGATATTTACTTAACTATAGATAAAAATATTCAAGGATTTATAGATAATACTTTAAAAGATATCCATGATAAATATGAGCCGGAAAGTGCATTTGCAATAGCTGTAAGTGCTAAAACTGGAGAAATTTTAGGGTTAGGACAAACTCCAGCTTTTAATCCGAATACTCAAGAAAACTTGGAGAAAGCATGGGCGAATATATTCTATAATTCAGCGTATGAGCCTGGATCTACTCTAAAGACGTTCTCAATGTCATTAATGGTAGAAAATAATATTTATAATCCCAATGCATATTACAAATCTGGTTCATATAGAGTAGAAGACGCTACTATTTATGACTGGAATAAAACGGGATGGGGAACTATTACACAACGACACGGTTTCCAACAATCATCTAATACACTTATGCTTACTTTATTGGAAAGGTTAGGTAGAGAAAAATTAAAAACAGGATTAGAGAGTTTTGGATTTGGAAAAAGTACAAATTCTTTATATGGTAATGAGGCTACGGGTGACTTAGTATTTAATAATAAAGTATCAGCCTCAACTACGGTGTTCGGTCAAGGTAGTACGGTTACTGCTATGCAAATGGTTCAGGCAGAAACGGCTATTTTGAATGAAGGCCAAATGCTATTACCGTATTTTTTACAAAGAGTGCATGATAAAACATTAGATAAAGATGTTAATATAGGTAAAAAAACTGTTGTTGGAACACCAATTTCAAAAACAACAGTAGAAAAAATGAAAGAAGAACTTTATGGTGTTGTAAATGGGGAATGGGCCACAGGTGGTAAACGTTACTCTATAGAAAATTATAGTGTTTCTGGAAAAACAGGGACAGCCCAAGTCGTTGATCCGAAAACAGGAACATACTACAAGAGCCCATATAAAGTGTTACATTCATTTATAGGGTATGCTCCAAGTGAAAATCCTGAAGTGATTTTATATGTAGGAATGAAACTTCCAAATAAAAAACTTGCTGAAAGTTCTGCTAATGGGGCATCAGAGATATTTAAACCTATAATGCAAAATATATTAAATTACTTGAATGTTAAAAAAACAAGTAGTGATGAAAATCTTCAAAATTATATGATGGATAATTTCCAAGGGAAAAATATTAATGAAGTTATTTCAAAATTATCTACACAAACAAAAAATATAGTAGTTATAGGCTCGGGAGATGAAGTATTGGGACAATTTCCTTCTCAAGGTAATATATTGAAGAAAGATGATAAAGTATTTTTATTGAGTTCAAATGAAAATATGATATTGCCTAATTTTTTAGGATGGTCTAAAGCTGATGTTTTAAATTATGCTGAGTTAGCTGGTTTAAATATAGAAACCGAAGGAAATGGTTATGTAAAACAACAATCAGTACCAGCTAGAAGAATAGTGAAAAAAGGGGATAATATAAAAATAAAATTTAGTTAGGAGAACGAAATGGGTAATTCAAGTATAATAATTGCTATATCGTTATTGCTAGTGGCATTTTTGCTAACTGTAGTGATGCTACCGAAATTAATAAAATATTTACATTATCTTAAATTTGGTCAAGAAATAAGACAAGAAGGTCCACAGAGTCATATTCATAAAAAGGGTACTCCGACAATGGGAGGAATTTCATTTATCCTGGCAATTGTTGTGGCTCTTATAATAGCTATGTTTTTAAATAGCGAAAATATAAAATATTATTTATTATTCATTTATACGACAGTGTCATTTGCAATAATTGGTTATATAGATGATATGTTAATAGTTGTAAAAAAGAAAAATGATGGTTTATCACCAAGAAAAAAATTATTATTGCAAATAGTATTTTCATTAATATTTTATATTTTAGTATCATTAGTATATGATAATGTCAACTTTATAGAAATACCAATAATTAATTATCAGTTAAATATTTCTTATTTATATTTGTTATTTGTTATATTTTGGCAGACAGGATTTTCGAATGCAGTTAATTTAACAGATGGGCTAGATGGTCTAGCTACAAGTGTAACGATAATAACAACCAGTACATTTGCACTATTGGCGTATAAAGAAAATAATTTTCCAGTGTTAGTATTCTGTTTGGCTATTGTTGGTGCGCTATTAGGATTTTTATTATTTAACAAAAAGCCTGCAAAAATTTTTATGGGAGATACAGGTTCTCTTGCATTAGGTGGAATTTTAGCAGCTATATCAATAATATTACACAAAGAAATAGTATTTTTATTTATTGGACTAGTGTATATTTTAGAAACATTATCAGTAATTATTCAAGTAGCTTATTTTAAAAAGACAGGTAAGCGAATCTTTAAGATGTCACCATTACATCATCATTTTGAATTGACAGGATATGGTGAAGTGAAAACAGTATATATATTTGTGGCTATTGCATTAATATCATCAGCCATAGGGTATTTTATAGGGGTAATATAAAATGATTGATTTAGAAAATAAAAGAATATTAGTATTAGGTTTTGCAAGAAGTGGATATTCAACTGCAAAAATTTTAAAAAAACAGGGTTATAATGTTAAGTTAAATGCTTATGATGATTTAAGTGAGGATAAGAAAGCACAAGAATTAAGAGATTTAGGAATAGAAATAATTGACGGCGGGCATCCCCTTGAATTATTGGAGGAAGTGGACTTAATAGTAAAAAATCCAGGAATAAAATATCAAATAGAATTTCTACAAAAAGCATTAGAAAAAGGAATTGATATTATAACAGAAATAGAATTAGCCAATACGTTATTTTCTATTGATATGATTGCTATAACCGGAACTAATGGTAAAACAACCACAACACAAATGACTTATGATATATTGAAAAAAACTAATAAAGACGTATATCTAGCTGGGAATATTGGTTATCCAAGTATAGAAGTGGCATATAATCATCCTAAAGCACTAATTGTTACAGAAGTGTCATCATTTCAATTAGAGGGTACTAAATATTTTAAACCAAGTATAGCGGCGATAACTAACCTAGGAATAGGCCATTTAGATTATCATGGAAGTTTAGTAAACTATCAAAATGCTAAGAAAAAAATATATGTAAATCAAACCAAAGATGATTTCTTAATTATAAATATAAAAGAAAAAGAAAAGTATAATTTAGATAAAATTAAGGCTACTATAATTTTCTATGATACAAAAGAAAATATAAGCGCAGATGTATATATTAAAGAAAATATAGTAATGTTTAGAGAAACGGAGTTATTTGATAGTACAAAACTTAAACTACCAGGTATTCATAATGTTGAAAATGCAATAAATGCAGCTATTATTTCTTATTTAAAAGGTGTAAGTACAGATGCTATTCAACAAGTACTGTATAATTTTAGTGGAGTTAAGCATAGATTGCAATATGTAGGAGAATACAAAGGTGTAAAATATTACAATGACTCTAAAGCAACTAATCCAGTAGCAACAACAACCGCGTTATCAGGATTTGATAAAAATATTATCTTGATTTGCGGTGGAAAAGATAGAGGAATAGATTTTAAAGAGTTAATCCCATATCTAAGTAAAATAAAAGTTATGGTTGTAGTAGGAGAAAGTAAAGAATTATTATATAGTTTAGCAATTCAGCATAATGTAAAATGTTTTAAAGCCATAAAAGTTGCAGATGCTACTAAGTTAGCTAGCAGTTTAGCAGAAAACGGAGATACAGTGTTACTATCACCAGCCTGTGCATCATGGGATCAATATAAGTGTTTTGAAGATCGCGGTGACGAATTTATTACTATGTTTGAGAAAATTAGCAGTGGGGTTTAATCGCGTATGAATGAAAAGAACAAAAAACTGCTTTCGAAAATTAATAATGATAAGCGAAAAAGTTCATTGGAGAAAATAAAAAAGAAAAAAAGAAGAGAACTATTTTTAATATTATTTTTATTTTTTCTTGTACTTTCAAGTATTGGGTTTATGTTTAGTAGGTATGTGAAACTTAAAACAATTAATGTTTCTGGAGCAAACCAAATAACTAAAGAAGAAATTTTAGCAGCAGGTAATATAAATTCAAATTTAAAAACTTGGACTATCAAGGATGATGAAGTAAAAAATAATATTAAAAATAAGTATAATATTTTTAAAGATGTTAGTGTAAAAAGTACATTTCCTTCTAAAATTGAAATAAAAGTAGAAGAGTACAGACTTATTGCTAAAAATAAGAAAGCAGATGGTCAGTTAGACATAATTATGGAAAATGGGAAAATATACAATGGTGATGTTAGAAATAATTATAATCTGCCTATATTAGAAAATTTCAAAGAAGATGAAAATAAATTAAAAGAAGTTTACAAGAATCTATTGGAATTAAAACAGGAAATATTAATTCAGATATCAGAAATTATTAATGAAGATGATGGTAATCTTACAATTTATATGAATGATGGTCAAAAAATAAAGGTTTTAAGAGCAAATTTCTCAAACAAGCTTAATTATTATGACGAAATATCAAAATATATTGAGGATAAGAAAAACACGACATTAAACCTAATCAATGGAGCATATTTAGAAACGGCAAAAAGTGAAAAACAACGATCGCAAAATATAAAAAATATATTAGCTAGAAATGGATCAGACATTAATAATGGTGATAAAGAAAAATCACAAAATAAAGAAGGTAATTCTTCTAATGATAAAAATGTAACGCAAAATCGTTCAATTAGTCCACAAAACAATAATGGATTAACCAATCAAACAAATAAAAGAAGAAATACTTAGTAAAAATAATAAATTTAAATCTATTCAAAATTTTTAATCTTGAATAGATTTTTCCAGTAATTAGCAAGTAATGAGATGATATAGTAAATTTATGTTACAATTTAAAAATATTTTAATAAAATTTTAATTTTTTTAGCTTTTTTCATATTTTTTTTTTTAATTTTATGATATAATTTAGTATGTGTAAATAGAATTTTTTGTGTATTTACAATTTAACTATTAAAGATTTAAGATATTATAAGGAAGGAGTGTTTGACTTGAGTTCACAATTATATACTTCAATAGACTTAGGATCATCGAGTATAAAAGTGATTATAGCAGATGTAGTATATGAAAAATTGAATATACTAGGTGTAGGAATTGTAAAAACTACATCGATAAAACGAGGAAATATAATTGATGTGGAATCAGCATCTAGGGATATTCAAAAAGCGATTGATATTGCCAAAAGTGAAGCTAATAAAGATATAAGATCAGTATATGTAGCAGTTCCAAGTATACACACTCATATTAAGAAAAGTGTAGCAGAAATTAAGTTCGATACAAAACATGATATTGATGGTAGAGATATAGAGGAAGTAATAGAAGAAGCTAAAATTTTACCATTACCAAGGGAAAGAGAAGTAGTTCAGGTAATTCCAGATTACTATAGGTTAGATGATATTGAAAATATTAGAAAACCAAAAGGAATGACTGTACATAATACTTTTGAGATAACTGGGAATAGAGTTCTTACTTCTAAAACTCATTTACATACAATATATAAGAGTATAGAGAACTTAAGACTGGATTGTAATGAAACATTTTGTACGTCTCATGCATTAGGGGAACTTCTTTTGAATGATGAAGAAAAAGATTATGGTTCTGTTATAATTGATATAGGAGCAGGACTTACAACAGTGAGTTATTTCGAAGATGGGATTTTACAGTTATCGCAATCAATAGAGCTTGCTGGTGAAGATATAACAAGAACAATTTCAGATGTTTTGAATGTTCCTATGAAACGTGCAGAAGAAATAAAATTGACTCAAGGACATGCCTTTTATGATATGGCATCTTCTCAGGTAATTATTGAATTAGATAATTTAGAGCCAAATGAAGAACCATATACACAAAAAGAATTAGCAGATTATATTGAAGAAATAGTTGAAGAAATAATCTTACGTTCGTTTGATGTATTAAGAAAGTCAGGAATTAATAGGGTAAAAGGAAACGTAGTTTTAACAGGCGGAACTACCCAAATGCCAGGCGTTTTAGAGTTAGCAAAAGATATGTTAAGAAAAATGAATGTAAGAATTGGTTCTCCTAAAATAATTGGGGCCAACTCTCCGGAGTTATCAGTGGTAGTTGGAACACTAACAAGCAGCTATAAAATGGAATCGTTACTTGGTTATCAAGTAACAGAAGATATTCCTATAATAAAAAATACAAATTCAACTTTTGAAAATATTTCAACTGTAGAAGAAATCTCTGTAACAAATCAACCAACAGAAAGTTCAAGTACAGATGATAAAAATATTGAACATGATGATGAGAATAATTTTTACGAAGAAGACATAAAAGAAGAGAATGAAAAAGGACAAAATTTCTTTTCTAAACTTAGTAAGATGTATAATTCATTTTTTGAATAATAATAGGAGGAATTAAATAATGTTTGAAGAATTTGATCAATCAGCAGTAATTAAAGTAGTCGGTGTAGGTGGCGGTGGAGGAAATGCCGTTGACCGAATGAAAGAAAGTGGAATAAAAAATGTAGAGTTTATCGCAATTAATACAGATGCTCAAGCTTTAAAACGTTCTAAAGCAGATGTAAGAATTCAAATTGGAGAGAAGCTAACAAAAGGATTGGGTGCAGGTGCCAATCCTGAAGTAGGACGCAAAGCTGCAGAAGAAACAAAAGACAAAATTGAAGCTGCTTTAGAAGGAGCAGATATGGTCTTTGTAACTTCTGGTATGGGAGGAGGAACAGGTACTGGAGCTGCTCCAATCGTAGCAAGTATTGCAAAAGAGTTAGGAGCATTAACAGTAGGTGTTGTAACTCGTCCGTTTAATTTTGAAGGTAAAAAACGCCAAGTTCAATCTACAGCAGGAATTAATTCACTTAAAGGTGCAGTAGATACTCTTATTGTAATCCCTAATGATAGATTATTAGACATCGTAGATAAATCTACTCCAATGATGCAAGCATTTGTTGAAGCGGATAATGTATTACGTCAAGGTGTTCAAGGTATATCTGATTTAATTAATGTATCAGGAACAGTAAATCTTGACTTTGCAGATGTAAAAGCTATTATGGCAGACCAAGGTTCTGCATTAATGGGAATTGGTGTAGCGACTGGTGAAAATAGAGCGATTGAAGCTGCTAAAAAAGCAATTTCATCACCATTATTAGAAACTTCTATCGTAGGTGCAAAAGGCGTATTATTAAACATTACTGGTGGACCGTCATTAAGTTTATTTGAAGCACAAGCAGCAGCAAGTATTGTCCAAGAAGCTAGCGATGACGAAGTAAATATGATTTTTGGTACAGTATTTAATGAAGATTTAGAAAAAACAGATGAAATTATTGTAACAGTAATTGCTACTGGTTTTGAAGAGGACGGTGTTAGTGTAGAACGAGATATTTTAGCACAACGTCCAACACAACCAGAAGCTAGTTCATTTACAAGTGGATACGGTAAAAATGAAGTAGAACAAGAAATGTATCCTCGTCCAAGAAGAAGAACTAGAAGAGAAATATAATAAATACTAAGGGCGATTTCTAATAAGGGAATCGTCTTTTTTTATTTATAGTATTATAATAAAAATGAACTTAGGTTTTCTAGAAACAATTTACAAAAATAGAAAATCTTAGTATAATCGATTGTAAAATATTTTATAGAAAGGATGGACAGAATGACAAATAAAAAAATGGAAAGGAAACTACAAGCTCGACACATAACTATGATAGCCATTGGTGGTTGTATAGGAACTGGTTTATTTATGGCTAGTGGAGCTGTAGTTAGTAAAGCGGGATCTTATGGAGCTGTATTTACCTATGGATTAATTGGTGTAATTATTTACTTTTTAATGGCATCGATAGGAGAACTTGCAACATTTTATCCTGTCTCTGGTTCATTTGGATCTTATGCAACAAGATTTATTGATCCAGGGTTAGGTTTTGGAATAGGATGGTTGTATTGGATCTTATGGATTTTAGTATCAAGCGTAGATATAATTACGTTATCAAAAATTTTGCACTACTGGGAATTTTTTAGACAATTTTCTACATTTTATATCTGTATGTTTTTCTTAGTATTATTATATATCTTAAATGTAGTAAGTGTAAAAGTTTTTGGTGAGATAGAATATTGGATAACTATAATAAAAGTGTTAACAGTGATTGTCTTTCTTATAGTTGGAGCGGCAATTATTTTCGGAATAACTAACAATACTGATGCGGGGATAACAACTTTTATAAAAAATGGAGAAAAAACCTCTACAGCAGGTCTTTTAGGATTGTTTGGAATTTTTTCAACAGCAGCATTTTCTTTTGGTGGAACAGAGATAGTTGCAGTAACGGCAGGAGAATCACCTAACCCTAAAGAAACTATGCCTAAAGCGGTAAAGCAAGTATTTTGGAGGATTTTAATTTTTTATATTGCTACTATGTTTATCATTTCATCTATAGTTTCTGCAGATGATTCTAGGTTATTAGATACTAATAATGTTACAGCATCTCCATTTACTATTGTTTTTCAAAATATTGGATTAGGGATAGCAGCGGTTATTATGAATATAGTAATACTAACTTCAGTACTATCAGCTGCGAATTCAGGGTTGTATGTTTCTAGTAGACAGTTATTTTCATTGAGTTTGAGTAATTATGGACCAAAGTCGTTTAAAAAATTAAATTCAAATTCGATTCCAACAATAGCCTTATCATTTTCAGTAGTATTTATGATATTATGCTTTATTTTTGAAAAATTCAATCCTAAAGGTTATTATATGCTTCTTTCTATGGTAGGAATTGTTGTAATGATTATTTGGATGGTATCGTTAATTTCACAAATTCGCTTGAGAAAAGCAATAATTAGACAAGGGAAAAAAGCAGAAGATGTGCTGCCTTATACAGCAAAAACAGGGGTAGTTGGTTCGTATATAGCTTTAATTTCTTTTGGTATAATTACAATTTTACAGTTAGTATCTGATTATTTGACAGGTGGTATTGTTCAAATGTCATATAATTTAGTTTGCCCAGTAATATGTTTAATTTTATACATATCGTTTAAATTGGTTACTAAAAGAAAGTTTGTTAAATTAGAAGAAATGGATATTGACCCATACAGTGAGAAATAATTAGAAGAGATAACAAGAATAAAATTTCTTGTTATCTTTTTTTAAAAGAAATAATTAGTTTATACACTTCTAAATATATAGAAAATAAGAAAACTTTGTGATAAAATTATATTTAAGTGATTTTATGGAGATGATGATTTTGATTATAGGAATTACTGGAAGTATAGCATGTGGAAAAAGTCTAGTATCTAACTATTTGCAAGAAAAGGGTTATACAATTATAGATGCAGATAAAATAGGGCATATGGCACTAGAGAATGATGAAGTAAAAAAACAACTTGTCAATAAATTTGGAAAGTCAATACTAAAAGATAATGAAGTAAATAGAGTAACTTTAGGAAAATTAGTATTCGAAAATAATGAAAATTTAAAAGAGTTAAACAATATAATTCATCCTCAAATTAGAAAAAATATTTCAGAACAAATACAAGTGCATAAAAATGAGAAATTAGTCTTTGTAGATGTTCCTTTATTGTTTGAAGCAAAATTTGATGATTTAGTAGAAAAAATTATTGTTGTATCTTTAGATGAGAAAATTCAACTAGAAAGACTTATGAACAGAAATTCTTTATCAAAAGAAGAGGCATTACAAAGAATAAAAAGTCAAATACCAGTCCGAGAAAAAGAAAAACTGGGAGATTATGTTGTAGATAATAGTTTCACTCAAGAAAATACTTATAACCAAGTAGATAGAATTTTAGAAAAATTAAAACTAGGAGAATAGTAAAATGACACAAGTGTTGAAAATAGAAAATCTTAGTGGTGGGTACAACCGTAAAAAGATTATAGAAAATATTAATATAGAGATTCCTAAAGGAAGTATCACTGCTTTAATAGGTTTAAATGGAGCAGGGAAGAGCACAACAATTAAACATATTTTAGGTTTATTACACCCTATGGATGGTATGATAAAAGTCAATGGGATTACAATTACAGAAGATAATGAAAAATATAGAAAAAGTATTAGTTATATTCCAGAATCACCAGTTTTATATGATGAATTAACTTTGGAAGAACACATAAATTTAACAGCTATGGCATATGGTTTAAATATGAAAGAAGCATGGGAAAAAGCTGATGTTTTATTGAAACTATTTAAATTAAGTGATAAAAAGAAATTTTTTCCTGTTCATTTTTCAAAAGGGATGAAACAGAAAGTTATGATAATCTGTTCCTTCCTTGTAGAACCTAACTTATACATAATAGATGAGCCATTTTTGGGATTAGATCCAATAGCAATTAATGATTTAATTAATTTAATGTGCGAGAAACGAGATAGTGGAGCAAGTATATTAATGTCTACTCATATTCTAGCTACAGCTGAAAAGTATTGTGATAATTTTATTATAATTCATGAAGGTAAAATATTGGCTAGTGGTAAATTATCAGATTTGAGAAAAGAGTTTAATATGCCAGAGGCATCTTTAGATGAAATTTATCTAGCGCTGACTACGAGAGGTCAAGATGAGTAATATAAAAAATATTTTTGATGATAGAAGAAGAAGAGAACGTGAAACAAGAGTAACATATAGTAAATATATTTTTAATTCGCATTTAGTTATGTTTCTTATTATAGTTTTAGGAGCGGGATTAATTAATTATTCAAGATGGCTAGAAAATGCTAGTAAGCTAGAGATGAAGACCGTTTTTATTGCAACATCAGCAATATTCAGTTATTTTTTAGTATCGTTGAAGGTGAAAACTTTTATAAAAGAAGCTGATGGGGTATTTTTACTTCCATTAGAAAAATATTATGGTAAAGTAGCGTTAAAAACAGGAATAATATTAACGACTATTCACTTATTTTTCGTAATTATATTTTATTTTATAATTAAGCCGTTATTAGCTCATATAGGTGGATTTAGTGAAGTGACAGAGTTTACTGGAATCGTAGGAGTTCAATTCTTAATGCTTATTGTAGGAGTAATGATGAATGTGTTCTATAGATTAGCTGAAGCTATTTATTTTGAGAAGAAGTTTTTCATGAAAATTTTATTATTCATGAATATATTTGTTTCAATATTAGTAGTGTTTGGTAAATATAACTATTTAGAATATGCTACTTTTGTTATTTTAATAATTATATCAATAATTATTGTAAAAAATCATAGTAATGCGAAAAAGGCTTTACTGTTAAATAATAGCATGGGTTATGCATTAAAATGGAATGAAGCAGCAGAATATGATAAACATAGAGAAGAAAATTATCTTAAGTTTGTTAGTATGTTTGTTGATGTTCCATTAAGCGGTATAAAAGTTGCTCGCAGAAAATATTTTGATATATTGCTACCAAAACTAACCGAACAAAACTTCACAATGGAAAATAGTTTTAAATATTATTACTATCGTGTATTTTTACGCCAAGAAAATACAGTATTTCTGGCATTGAGATTGATGTTGATAGCAGGAATTATTATATATAGCTTTAACAATATATATGTGAATTTAGTTGTAATTACATCATATAGTTACCTAACTATTATTCAGCTTATTCCATTATATAAACAAATAAGTAATAATATTTGGCATAGTATATTGCCAGTTAGTGAGGATATAAAAACTAAAAGTTTTAAGAATTTATTAACGGCAGTTATTCTAATAACGACATTTATACTAATGTTGTTAAGTATAGTAGTTGGTAAGTTTAATTATTTAACAATAGGTATGAATATATTATCGTTTATATTGGCGAACCTATTGGTGAGGGTATTTATAGTTAAAGTTAGATAGAAGAGGTGATAATATGAAAAGTATCGCAATAATTGGAGGAGACTTATCAGGGGTGAGTTGTGCATATTTTCTTGATAAGTTTTCAGGAGCTAACTCTAAAAAGTTTAATATAGATTTAATTGAAAAAGATTTGGAATTTGCAAATGATAAATTTGGGAAATTTCAATATGGGCAGGAAATATATGATAATGGTTGGCATAATTCTATAAATGAACAAGGTGTGTTATTTTACTTAATGATTGAGCTTGGATTGCATAGGTACTTAATACAAAGTGGAGTAACTAAGAAAGTATTTTACACAAAAGAAGGGATAAAATATTTGCCGGACAAGATGTTATATGGATATCCACTTGATAAAAAGGAGATGTTATTATCTGATATATTTGTATTTAAAGAGAAGCTATCTATTTTATATAATATGTATAATACATTAGAAGATGAGAATGTAGAAAAGCTGACAGTAGAAGAATTTTTTAAAGCTAATATAAATGAAAATATCTATGTAAAACTAATAGAGCCATTACTAACAAGTCATTATGGTAGTGATGTCTCTAAACAGAACATGGTTAGCCTAATGCCAGAATTATCATTTCTTACTATTCAAAAAGAGGATATTAATAAAATCTTAGAAGATATGTATAATAGGAAAGTTATTGATAATATAACTGTAGGTAGAGAGTATAGATTAAAGTTTACTTTAAAATCTTTCATAGAAACATTAGAATCTAACTTTTCGGGAAAAGTATTTCTAGAATTTAACAGAAATGTAGAGAAGATAGAGAAAAAAGGTGAAAAGTATTTAGTATATTCTAATGGAAGTATTTATCAATACGATTATTTGATATTAACATTAAATCAAAAAAATTTTCTGCCTTGGTTTTCTAAAGATGAAACAATAAAAGATTTTTTTGAAGATATGACTTATGTATCGAATATTGTTTTAACTTTCGTTTATCGACGAGATGAATTGCATATAAATAGGGAAATAGGTGAAATTATTTTTCCAAAAGATGAGAGCGAGTATTTAACTAAATTGGAATATATAAGTAATAAGTGGATTGATGTGAAAATGAGCGGCATTCAGATAGTTAGAGCTTATATAAATCGTCAAGAAGTAGTAAAAAAACTTTTGAAAAAAACAGATAAAGAGATACAAAATATTGTTGAAGAGGAAATTCGTAGAGTGCATGGCTATGTAGGAAAACCCGAGCGATGTTATGTAAGTAAAGTGGAAGATAATTATAGAATTGGTTGTGAAAAATATAATGAAAAAATTAATATGTTATCGAATTATTTGGCTGAAGAGTATCCTAATTTATACATAATAGGAAAATCTAAAAAGGCAATTAATCTTGAGAATACAATTTTAGAAGCCAAGGAAACGGCAAAAGAAATTCTAGAGAGTATCAAATAAAATATTATAATCTAGCACATGAGGTAAAAATGATGAAATTTAATTTTAATAAATTTAATGGGACTAAAGTAACTGTAATTTTTGAAAATATAAAGTACAATAATGAATTGTTAGCTTATGTAAAAGATAAAAAATTATTTGGTGGAAAATTAAACGAAATTTATTGCAATTTACCATTTAATGACGAAAAAGAAATTTTAGTAGGTTTTGGGAAAAAAGAAGATTTATTAGAAGATAATATAAGAAAAGTATTTTTCTCATTAGGAAAAGAATTAATAAAATTCAAGGAACAAGAAGTATTGTTACAACTTCCAAAACTAGACAATATTGAAACCAGTTCTCTAGTAAAAGCGATGGTAGAGGGATTCTTGCATTCTACATACAAATTTGATAAATATAAAAGTGACAGAAAAGATTATCCAGAGATAACTATTAATTTAATAACTGAAGAAGACTCATCACTATTGGAATCATGTGTAAAAGAGGCACAAGATGTTATTAATGGTATCTTCTTTGCAAGGGATTTAGTGAATGAAAGGGCAGAATATTTGTACCCAGAAAGTTTAGCAAATATAGCTAAAAATGAATTAACCAAACTAGGTGTAGAAGTAGAAATTTATGATGAAAAACAATGTGAAGAATTGGGACTAAAAGGTCTTTTGGCAGTAGGCCGAGCATCAACAAGAAAACCTCGTTTTATTGTTATGAAGTATATAAATGATAAAACAAGTGATGAAGTTATTGGCCTAATAGGAAAAGGTGTAACATATGATACTGGTGGTTATTCAATAAAACAAACAGCTAATAGTATGGATATTATGCACTGTGATATGGGTGGAGCTGGAACTGTATTAGGAACCATGAAACTAATTGCAACAAGAAAACTAGAAACAAATGTTATTGGAATTGTTGGTGCATGTGAAAATATGATTTCAGGAAATTCATACAAACCAGGTGATATTATTTCGACCTTGTCAGGAAAAACTGTTGAGGTAATGAATACAGATGCTGAGGGGCGTATTACATTAGCTGATTCAGTTTACTTTGCTACAGAAAAATTAAAAGTAAGCAAAGTAATAGATTTAGCTACTCTAACAGGAGCATGCTTAGTAGCACTTGGAGAATTTTATACAGGCGCAGTAACTAATAATCAAAACTTTTTTAACGAATTATTTAGAGCATCAAAAATTGCTGGGGAAAGAATATGGCAAATGCCGGTTGATGATAGTTTTAGAAAGTTAAATAATTCGTCAGTTGCAGATGTGAAAAACACGGGTGGCCGTTTAGGTGGAACAATTACTGCCGGTTTATTTATAGAAAATTTTGTAGCTAATAATACACCATGGATTCACTTAGACGTAGCAGGTACTGCTTATCTTTCTAAGCCAGAAGGGTATTTACCAAAGGGTGCAACAGGTATACATGTTAAAACATTATATAATTTAATAAATAAATAAAATATTATAAAGTTCAAGGATATAAAATGTTATATTCTTGAACTTTTTTATATGTAATACTATAGATTTGATAGTAATTATACTGTATTTTTTTAAATAGTTAAGAAAATATATACTAATAAAAAATTAAAGACTGTTATCAGTAATTGACATTGATAATTATTATTGATAAGATAAATATAAATAGAAAGCAGTAAGGAGGTTGTAATGATAAAATTAAATCCATTAACTCTGGTAATATTAAATATTTTATTCCCAGTGGTAATCTTTTTGGGAAAGGGTGTGATTTATGAAACAATTTGTCTATTGATTGCAGTTGCAGTTTTAATCATATATAAACGCTACTTACAAATATTAAAATTTGTAATAGGGTATTTAATATTTTTATCGTTAGCATATTTACTATCAATAAGTAATGTAATTTTGATAGCAGACTTGTTTGGTACATTAGTTTATATTATTCTTAGGATGATTCCAGTTATGATGATAGCTTATATTTTAGTGAAAGACATAAAAAGTAATGAGTTATTGTCTGCATTTGAACAAATTCATTTACCTAAAAAAATTATGTTGAGTATCACGGTGGCGTTAAGATTTTTTCCAACATATAAATTGGAAATAAAGATGATTAGAGAATCGCTAAAAATGAGAAATATTAATTTAAGTATTAAACAACCATTAAAGTTCTTAGAGTATTGGTTAGTGCCTGTTCTTATGAGAATAAATCTTATCGCAGAGGAAATGACAGCAACAGCTATGACAAAAGGAGTGGAATCGCCTATGAGAAGAACATCATTTTATAATGTTAAAATGAGAGCGGTGGACTGGATTTTCTTAACTGTTATCTTAATAATTTTTATATTACTATTAATGGGGAGAGTTAAATAATGTTAGAATTTAGAAATGTTTCCTTTACTTATGAAAATTCAGAAGAGAGAGTATTGGATAATGTAAGTTTTAGAATTAATAAGGGTGAATGTGTCTTATTAACAGGAGTATCTGGTAGTGGTAAGTCGACTATTGTTCATTTAATAAATGGCTTAATACCAACCTTATATGAGGGTGAATTAAGTGGAGAAATATTTTATAATGCTACTAATTTACGTAGTATAAATACATACGATATAGCTAAAGATATAGGTTATGTTAGTCAAGATCCAAGGGGACATTTTTTTACAACAAATACAACAAGTGAACTTGTATTTGCAATGGAAAATTTTGGGATACCTTTAGAAAAAATGAAAAAAAGGTACAGTGCCATTGTAGAATTATTAGAATTAGAAGAAATAGTTAATAAGAATATTTTATATATTTCAAGTGGAGAGCGACAAAAAATAGCTATTGGATGCAGTTTGACATTAATGCCAAAAGTAATAATACTAGATGAGCCATCATCTAACTTAGATTTTCACATGACCAAAAAATTAACAATATTGATAGAAAAATTAAAAAATAAGGGTTATACAATAATTATTGCAGAGCACAGAATACATTATATTCAAAAGTTGATAGATAAAGTGTTAATTGTAGATAAAGGTATAGTTAAGGAAGTAACAATTACTGATTTAAAAAATAGTACAGAGCTACCTTTAAGAAGTTTAGATATTT
Source organism: Gemella sp. 27098_8_92 (assembly GCF_041433685.1). NCBI lineage: Bacteria > Bacillati > Bacillota > Bacilli > Caryophanales > Gemellaceae > Gemella > Gemella sp. 27098_8_92. The sequence goes on along the minus strand of NZ_JAPWBZ010000001.1, from coordinate 241,233 downwards.
TTAATTTGCCATTAGAAAATATTAGTGATAAAAGTGGTAATATGCTATTGCAGCTTGATAATGTAAGTTATTCAAATATATTATCACAAATTTCAACAACAATAAATAAAGGTGATATAATTGGACTAATTGGAAGTAATGGCGCAGGAAAAACAACATTATTAAGATTGCTTACCGATATAATAAGACCATCTAATGGGAAGATTATAAATACTGTTAAGCCATTTTTGGTAATGCAAGATATGGATTATCAGTTTTTTACTGAATCAGTTTTAAGTGAAATGCGCTTTGGAAATGAAGAAGTTGAAAGTGATAGAATTAATAATTTATTAGAAGAAATAGGATTAGATCAATTTAAAAATAAGATCCCTTTTGAGTTATCAGGTGGTCAAAAACAAAGATTACTTATTGCTATAGCAGCATTATCTAATGTGAACTTGTTAATGTTTGATGAACCAACAAGTGGCTTAGACTATATAAATATGAATAAGGTCAGTAATATATTAAAGAATCTATCTAGAGAAAATGCGCTAATAATAGCTACACATGATATAGAGTTTTTATATAAAACATGTAACAGAATAATATATTTAGAAAATAAGAAGATAAAAAAGGACTTTTATTTAGATAACAAAAATAAATCAGAAGTTCAGGAAATTTTTATGAATATGGGGGAATAAAACATGACATTAAAAACAAAAGATTATATTTTTTTAGGAATGGCAACAGTATTGTCGTTAGTAGTTTATATGATAGCAATGGCTATCTCAAGTTTATTAGGAACATTTGGTCACAGTATCTCTCCAGGGTTTTGGGGATTATTAGCAGGAATAATATTCGTATATATTTGTTATAATTACCAAAAATTTGGTATATTCACTGTTTTTATAGTTATACATATGATTATATTTTCAGTAATGGGGGGAGCATATTTACCATGGTGGATATCTTCAATAACAGGAGCGCTTTTAGCAGATATTGTATTAAGAATATTTGGTTATGATAATGTTGTTTCTCAATGTGTTGCACTAAGTTTAATAACTATAGGAAGTGCATGTGGAGCATGGATACCAATAATATTCTTTGTTGATTCATATAAAAGTAATTGGATAGCAAGAGGTCAATCGGCCGAAGCAATGGATGCTTCTATAAAATATGGGTCAGGTTCATGGTTGATTCTTGGTGTAATTTGTATAATAGCTTTAAGTTGTATAGGGGTATTAATAGCTAGAAAAATTTTAAAAAAATATAAAAAATAATAATTTTTTACTTGACAAGTAATTAGTAAGGGTGTAAAATAATTAACAATAAAACAAAAACTTTAGAAAAGAATAGTAATTTTGAAAAAAATTTTTAGCGAGCCAGCGAGGGTGAAAGGTTGGTAATTAGTTTCTTAATGAACGCACTTTTTAGTTAATTATGAAAATAATTGGTTACTCCGCCTTAAAGAGTTCGAGTGGGTATAATTATACCAAAAAAAGTGGCAACGCGGATATTATTCGTCTTTTTACAATTCATAATGGATTGTAAAAAGACTTTTTTATTTAGTTGTAACTTTTATATCTATATAGACAAAATTTGAGTATAATAATATCAAAAAGAGTGGTACCGCGAAAATTCGTCTCTTTATAGTTAAATAATAAATTTGACTATAAAGAGATTTTTCTTTATTATTACTATAGTTTTCTAGAGATAAAAAATAATTTTAAAGGAGACAAAAAAATGAAAAAATTATTACTATTTATGACTGCAATGATTGCAGCAATTACATTAACAGCTTGTTCAGGGGCAAAAACAACTAAAACAAAGGTGGATGAAATTAAAGAAAAAGGGAAAATTGTCTTAGGGGTTTCACCGGATTATCCACCATATGAGTTTACAACTACAGAAAATGGTCAAAAGAAAGTAGTTGGAGCGGATATTTATCTAGCTCAAGAGATAGCTAAGAAACTGGGGGTAGAAGTAGAGATTCAAGAAATGGCTTTTGATTCATTAATTGCAGCAGTAAATGCAAACAAAGTTGATATGGTTATTTCTGGAGTAAATCCTACTGAAGAAAGAAAAAAAGCAGTAGATTTCTCTGATATATATTACACAGGTAAAGGTATTTTTGTAGTTAATAAAGATTCTGCTGAAATTAAATCTGTTGCAGATTTAAAAGGAAAAAAAGTAGGGGTTCAAAAAGGTTCTACATATGAAACATATGCTAAAGAACAATTAAAAATTGAAGATAAAAATTTACAATCTTTAACAGACGTACCAAGCTTACTACAAGATTTAAAAAATAAAAAAATTGATGTAGTACTAATTCCAGATGATGTAGCAAAAATTGCCATTAACAAATATAATGATATTAAAATTAGTACATTTAGTGCAGAAAATGATCCAGAAGCAACTGGTATGGCAATAGTATTTAAAAAATCAAAAGATGGCAGCAATAAAGCTTTATTAGAGCAGGTCAATGCTGTTATTAAAGAAATTAAAGAGAAAAATTTATTTGAAAAAGAATTAGATAAATATGCAAAACTTGCTGCTGCAAGTGAATAGAAAGAGGTAAAAAATAAAATGTTTGATTTTCTTCCAAAGTATTATACAACTTATATAGACGCAACAGTAACAACGTTAAAAGTATCACTTATTGCGTTATTAATAGGATTGGTACTAGGAATAGCAATTTGTTTAGCTAAAATAAGTACAATAAAAATTTTAAATATATTAGCAACAATCTATGTTGAGATAATCAGAAATACTCCAATATTAGTACAAATTATGATTATATATTTTGCACTTCCGGAAGTAGGAATATCGTTTACTCCTTTTATGTCAGCAATAATTGCTTTATCTATTAATTCAGGGGCTTATGTGAGTGAAATTTTCCGTTCTGGGATACTAGCTATAGACAAAGGTCAGATGGAAGCTGGGCGTTCTTTAGGGCTTAGTTATTTCCAAACAATGAAATTTATTATTTTGCCACAAGCATTAAAAAATAGCCTACCAGCTTTAGGTAATGAGTTTATATCATTAGTAAAAGAATCATCAATAGTATACTTTGTTGGGGTAGCAGATATAATGTTTGCAGCTAATACTGTTAAAAATGCAACATATGAAACTTTTGGACCATATTTAATAGCTGCAGCAATATATTTTATAATTACATCAGTATTATCGTTCCTAGTAAAAAGACTAGAAAAAAAATTAGCAAAGTAGGTGACGTAATTGTTATTAGAAATAAAAAATTTACATAAAAAATTTGGAAAATTAGAAGTATTAAATGGTGTAAATATTAGTGTAGAAAAAGGGGAGAAAATTGTGATATTGGGTTCTAGTGGTAGTGGAAAAAGTACGGCATTACGTTGTGTAAACTTACTGGAAACGCCTACTAGTGGACAAATATTATATAATGGTGAAGATATTACTAAGCAAAATATCAATAAATATAGAAAAAAAGTTGGAATGGTTTTCCAAAACTTTAATCTATTTCCAAATATGAGTGTCTTAGAAAATATTACGTTAGCACCGAAAACTTTTGGGGAAGATACTGCTGAAAATATAGAGAAAAAAGCAGTGGAATTATTAAAGAGGGTTGGACTTGAAGATAAAAAAGATGTTTATCCAAATAGCCTTTCGGGTGGTCAAAAACAACGTGTTGCAATAGCACGTGCATTAGCTAACTCACCAGAAGTACTATTATTTGACGAACCTACTAGTGCTTTAGATCCAGAAATGGTGAAAGAAGTACTAGATGTAATTAAAGAACTATCTGAAGAAGGATTAACAATGTTAATAGTTACTCATGAAATGAACTTTGCAAAAGAAGTTGCTGATAAAGTAATCTTTATGGATGGGGGAGTAGTTTTAGAAGAAGGAACACCATCAGAGATATTCGATAATCCAAAAGAGGATAGAACTAAAGAATTCTTTTCAAAAATTTTATAAGTTGTTAGTTAATATTTTGCAAGAAACTAAATGTAAAGTTAAAATTTAAAGTTCGTGAAACAACCTTGTTTATAGAAATACAAGGTTGTTTTTTTATGTTTTACAACTAAAATAACTTTTATTTAGTTGATGAGCAGTAGAATTCCACAAAAAAATGAACGTTAAAATTTAATGTCTTGACATAATAAAGAAAAAGGTATATTATGGTGTAGTTGGAAAAGGAAATAAAATATAAATAAGGAGAAAATTCTAATTATGATAGAACGTCTTTTTAAATTAAGGGAAAATAATACAAACGTTAAAACTGAAGTAGTTTCAGGTTTGATCACATTTTTCTCAATGAGTTATATTTTAGTAGTAAATCCAGCTGTATTATCAGCAGCAGGTATTCCATTAGATAGAGTGTTTACAGCAACAATTATTGCAGTTTTAGTTGGTACTTTAATTATGGCATTAGCAGCAAATTATCCAATAGTAGTTGCACCTGGTATGGGAATAAACTCGTATTTTGCAACATTAGCTGCTACATCAGGTTATAACTATAAAACTTTATTAGCAACGTGTTTTTTAGGTGCTGTTATTTTTGTAATATTATCAGCAACAAAATTCCGCGAAATTTTAATCGATTCAATTCCCAATAATTTAAGATATGGAATTTCGGCTGCAATTGGGTTATTTATCGCATTTTTAGGACTTAAAAACTCTGCATTAATCGTAGCAAACCCACATACGATTCTTTCATTAGGTGATTTAAAAAATCCAGTTGCTTATATGACAATTTTAGGTATCTTTATAATCCTTGTTCTATTAGCTTTAGAGGTGAAAGGTGCTATCTTCATAGGTATGGTGGTAGTCGCTATTATTTCATACTTTACAGGAATGTTAAAAGTTGATAAAATTTTTGGTATTCCTCATATGGATTTAAGCTTATTATATAATCCAGTTAGTGAGAGTATTAACGTATTACAATTAGGGTTATATGGAATAGTCTTTACATTTTTAATGGTAACACTATTTGATACTACGGGTACAATGGTCGCGGTAACTACACAAGCAGGTTTAGTAAAAAATGGAAAAATGGAAAAAGTAAAAGAAGCATTATTAGCTGATTCATTTGCATCATTAGCAGGATCATTATTCGGAAGTACACCAACTTCAGCATATATAGAATCTTCTGCAGGAGTTGCAAACGGAGGACGTACAGGACTTACAGCATTGACGACAAGTTTCTTTGTAGTAATCTCAATCTTTTTATTCCCATTAGCAAGTAGCTTAGCTTCAGTACCAGCAATTACATCTCCTGCATTAATTATTATTGGATCATTTATGATGGAAAGTATTGCTAAAATTGATTGGTCAGATATAACAGAAGCCTTTCCAGCATTTGTAACTATTATTGGTATTCCATTAACAGGTTCTATCAATGATGGTATTGCATTTGGATTTATATTCTACGTTATTCTAAAAGTATCAAAAAGACAATGGAAAGATATTCATCCATTGATGTATATTTTTGCAATATTATTTGTTATCCAATTATTGTGGTTGCATATATAATGGTTTTAAAACTCACTTTTTTAGGTGAGTTTTATTTTTTGAAAAAGAACAGACTAATACTCTAATTTTATTAAGGATTACAATTTTTAATTTAAATATATTTTTTGAAGAATTAAGAGAAAAATAAAGATTTAATACTATTTAAATAAAAAAATATTGCTATTGCAGTCGAAATATAGTAATATAGTAAGCATAATTATTTTATATGAAAGGAAAATATTTTATATGAAAAAAGGTTTATTAACCGGATTGTTATTATTTGGTATATTTTTTGGCGCAGGTAATTTAATTTTTCCACCAGCGCTAGGAGTAAATTCTGGTGAAAATTTTTGGCCAGCAATTTTAGGATTTGTTGTTTCAGGAGTTGGTATTGCAATTGTAACATTAATCGTGGGGACTCTAAATCCAAAAGGATATGGAGCAGAATTAGACGAAAAGATCTCGCCACTATATTCAACTACATATTTAGTATTATTGTATTTATCTATTGGTCCATTATTCGCAATTCCGAGAACTGCAGCGACATCATTTGATATTGGAGTAGCACCATTAGTAAAAGGAAGTAGTTTACCATGGTTATTAATTTTCACAGTTATTTATTTTGCTTGTGCATTTATTCTTGCGATTAATCCTAGTAAAATATTAGACCGTGTAGGGAAAATTTTAACTCCAATTTTTGCGTTACTAATTGTAATTTTAGTTATATTAGGAGTGTCTAAGTTTGATGCTACTAATACAGCTGCAAAAACTTATGCAACAAGTTCAGTAGCTTTCGGTACAGGATTTATCGAAGGATATAATACACTTGATGCATTAGCGTCAGTAGCTTTTTGTATTATTGCAATGAGTGCTTTAAAACAACTTGGTTTTAAAGATAAAAAAGAATTTTTAGCAAGTACATGGGTGGCTGGGATTGTAACTGCAATCGGATTCAGTATTTTATATATCGGTCTTGGACTTTTAGGTAACAAATTTGCAGTACCAGCAGAAGTTTTAGCGGATCCAAAAGTTAATAAAGGAGCGTATGTTCTTACAGAATCAGCACGTGGAGTATTTGGTAACTTTGGTGGAATCTTCTTAGGAGTTATGGTTATCCTTACATGTTTTACAACTACAGTAGGACTAATCGTAGCAACATCAGAATTTTTCAATAAAAAATTCCCACAATTTTCTTATAAAGCATATGCTATTGTTTTCACATTAGTTGGATTTGCTATAGCAAATATTGGACTTCAAGATGTAATTAAATTCTCAGTTCCAATGTTATTATTCTTATACCCAATCACAGTAGCATTAGTAATTATTGTTATTGTTAATAAGTATGTAGCATTATCGAAATTAGGTATGCAACTTGCTATGGGAGTAGTTACTCTAATTTCTATATTATCAGTAATTGGAAGCACATTTAAAGTAGCAGCGATAGCTGAATTAATAGCTAAATTACCGTTAGCAGCCCAAAGTTTAGAATGGTTAATACCAGCATTAGTATTTATTGCTCTAGCAGCAGTATTACCTAATAGACAAAAAGGAAAAGTTTACGATTTTAGTGAACTGTAAAACAAAATCACCTGTTGATAGATTATATCGCAGGTGATTTTTTATACGTAAAAATAGTTAATTTCGTATTACAAAATTTCGGGATTATTCTTTTGAATTAATTAATTTTTTTACTTCATCTAGCAAGAACATTTTAATATTCAAAGATTCTACAAAGCTCTCTAGAGAGACTAGTTTTTCAAAATTAATTTTATCTGTTGTTTTGTAAGCTCTAATAAGTTGATTTTTTGGTGTGTTTTCTTCTGAAATAAATTCAACGATATCTGATTTATAACCAAATACTTCTAACACCTCACTACGAATAGAATCAGTAAGAAGGGTAGAAAATTTTTCTTTTATAATACCATGCTTTAGCATAAATGGAATAAAGGTCGAATCTAGTTGACTATTTACTTCCTTTTGACAGCATGGAACGGCAAAAAATACTTTTGCATTCCAACCTAGGGATTTTAGTAAGGCGATGTCTGTAGCCGTATTACATGCATGAAGACTGATAACCATATCTATTTTATTTTTGTTTTCATAGTCGATGATATCTCCATAAATAAACTCTAGGTTATTAAAATTAAGTTTTTTGGCAATGTTATTACAATTTTCAATGACCTCTTTTTTCAAATCAATACCAATAATTTTGACATTTAATTTAAGAATTTCTGTTAGATAATAATACGCGGAAAAAGTCAAGTAACTCTTGCCACTACCAAAGTCCAAAATCGTAATTTGATTTTTAGTATCAAGCTGAGTTGTTGCATGCTTAATAAATTCCAAATATTTGTTAATTTGTCTAAATTTATTAAAGCGTGCTTTTAATATTTTTCCTTCTTTATTTTGAATACCTAATTCAATTAGAAAATCATACTTTTGTTTTTCATCTAGGAAGTATTCTTTACTAGTATTATGCTCAAAAGATATATTTTTTTTCTCTGTTTTCTTTTTATTTATACTAACTTTAAACTTTTTAGAAATCTTTATATTGATGATTCCGTCACTGGTAATAACACTAATATCTTTTGCAAGAGAAAATAATTCTTCGAGCATAATTTTTATTTTATCTGTATCTGCTGTAATGATGTTTTCATGTTTTATTATACGCTTATAACGATATTCAAATTGTATATTAATATTGTTTTTTATATTAACAAGTTTTGCAATAACTTTATCAAGTTCTAATTCTTTATTACGAATATTAGAAAAGGTTATTTTGGAAAGATTATTATTTTTTATATGAGATAATAATTCCGAGATTATTTCGTGATTCATAGTTTCTCCTTGAGAATGTATTAAATATTATTTATATTCCATATTACAATACTTTGTTTTAATTGGCAAATTAAAAAAATAATTAAATCAAACTCTGTTATTCTGTTGAGTATTACATTTATGCGTGGTATAATTTAGTAGTTAGAAAATATGAAAAAGGTAGATAGTATGAATATATTAGATATTATTGATAATATAAAAATAAAAACCATTTATGGGTCATTACCAACTAAAGTAAATAATATTTCTCAAGATTCACGAAAAATTACAAAAGGTGATGTCTTTGTTGCAATTAAGGGCTATACAGTAGACGGCCATAATTATATAGAAAAGGTAATTGCACAAGGAGCTGCCTTAGTAATAGCAAGTCGTTACGAAGATTATAACGTTCAAGATTGTGCCGTTGTTGTTGTAAAAGAGCATGAAGTCGAAAAAATAGCGAGTATGCTTGCAAAAAAAATAAATTCAGGAAACAAGATTCGAACTGTTGCGGTAACGGGAACAAATGGGAAAACTAGTATTTCAACATTAGTACATAATATGTTACGCAAATTAGGAGAAAGTAGTTCTTATATTGGAACAAATGGTTTTGGGAAAAACGATGATGAGCCAATTTATCTAGGAAATACAACTCCCGATGTAGTAACTTTACATAACAAAATAGGTGAATTACGTCATGAAGATATTAAAAATTTAGCATTTGAAGCATCATCACATGCGATGGTATTAGGAAGAATTTATAATGTTGATATAGATGTTGCAATTTTTACTAATCTTACATATGAACACATGGATTTTCATGGTGATATGAAGACTTATGCTTATGATAAGAGCTTATTATTTTCAACATTAGGAAATGATTTTTCTGAGGTTAAGTATGGTGTATTAAATAAAGATGACGAGTACTATAGTGTTATGTCAAAATGTTTATATCATCAAGAAATAAGTTATTCAGTTAAAGATGAAACGGCAGATTTTTATGCATATAATATAAAACAATATAGTGAAAATGGAAGATATAAAACTACATTTACCTTAAAATCACCAGAAGGTGAATACGAGTGTCAGACAAATTATATTGGAGATTTTATGGTAAGTAATGTCCTAGCCGCTCTTATAGCAGTGTGGTTAAAAGGATATTTAGTAGAAAAATTGGTGGGGATTTTGCCAAACTTAGGTGCATTATATGGCCGTATGGAAATTTTAGGTGAAGATTTACCAATTGATATCATAAGTGATTTTGCTCATACACCAGATGGTTATAAAAAATTATTGGAAGCGACTCGTGAGATTAGGAAAAACAAACGTACTCTTTTACTAACTGGAATGGGTGGTGGCCGTGATATTTCTAAAGGACCGTTAATTGGAGAAATTATTTCAGAAGCTGATTATGTGGTTATAACAACAGATAGTCCACGTGATGAAGATGTAGAGGTTCTTATGGGAACAATTGAAAAAGGTATGACTCATAAAAACTATGAAAAAGTATGGTTTAGAACAGATGCAGTAAAAAGGATTATTCAGCTGGCTGAACCAGGAGATGTTGTGATACTTGCCTCAAAAGGTCGCGAAGATTATGAAATTCTTCAAGGTGGCAAGAAGGTTTGGCATTCTGACCCAGTAGTTGCAATAGAAGAAGCTAAAAAGAAATTTAATGTAAAGTAAAAATTTGAAAGGAAAAAGACGTGATAGAAAAGATTAAAGAACAAGTAGAAAAAAGAAGAACGTTTGCGATTATCTCTCACCCTGACGCTGGGAAGACAACATTAACAGAGAAACTATTGCTTTTTGGTGGAGCTATAAGAGAAGCAGGTACAGTAAAGGGGAAAAAGACAGGAAAATATGCAAAAAGTGACTGGATGGATATAGAAAAGCAAAGGGGAATTTCGGTTACTTCTTCTGTAATGCAGTTTGACTATGATAATAAAATCATAAACATACTAGATACACCGGGACACGAGGATTTTTCTGAAGATACATATCGTACACTTATGGCGGTAGATAGCGCGGTGATGGTTATTGATGGAGCTAAAGGGATTGAGGCACAAACTCTAAAATTATTTAAAGTTTGCCGTATGCGTGGTATTCCAATCTTTACATTTATTAATAAACTTGACCGTGAGATAAAAGATCCACTAGAGCTGTTAGAAGAAATTGAAGAAAAGCTAGAAATTGAAACATATCCTATGAATTTACCAGTTGGTATGGGGCAAAACTTCTTTGGGATTATGGATAGAAAAAATCATTATATTGAACCATTTAAAGAAGATAGCGACTTTGTTGAATTAGATGATGAATATAATATTGTGGATGATAACCCAATCGCACAAGATGCAATGTATCAAAAGTGCGTAGAAGATATGATTTTAGTTACAGAAGCGGGTGTTGATTATGATTATGAAAAACAACTTCGTGGAGAACAAACACCAGTATTCTTCGGTTCAGCATTGTCTTCATTTGGCGTAGAAAGTTTCTTAAATTATTATGTAGATAATGCGCCAACTCCAAAAGGTCGTCGTGGCACACATGAGGAAGATATTGAACCAACTGATGCTGAATTTTCAGGATTTATCTTCAAAATTCAAGCTAATATGGATCCAAAACATCGTGATAGAATAGCGTTCTTGCGCGTGTGTTCAGGAGAATTTAATCGTGGAATGGACGTAACTCTTGCACGTACAGGGAAAAAATTAAAAATATCTCGTTCAACAAACTTTATGGCGGACGACAAAGCTACAGTAGATGTTGCTTATGCTGGAGATATTATTGGATTATATGACAGTGGAAATTATAAAATAGGAGATACACTTTATCAAAATAAAAAAGTTGAGTTTGAAGCATTACCATCATTCACACCAGAAATTTTCGTAAAAGTTTCTGCGAAAAATGTTCTTAAACAAAAACACTTCCACAAAGGTGTGGAACAACTTGTTCAAGAAGGTGCAATTCAATATTATAAAACCTTACATACAAATCAAATAATTTTAGGAGCAGTAGGTCAGTTGCAATTTGAAGTATTTGAACATCGTATGAAAAATGAATATAATACAGAAGTAATAATGGAAAGAATAGGACAAAAGACAACTCGTTGGATAGAAAACGAAGATTCAATTAATGAAAATATGTCGAGCTCGCGTAGTATTTTAGTAAAAGATTTATGCGATAATTATGTATTCCTATTCGAAAATGACTTTGCAATGAACTGGTTTAATGATAAATATCCAGAAGTAAAATTATTTAGTAAGTTGTAAAATATAAACTAAAAGTAAAGAAGTTAATATACCTTATGGGGGGTGACTAAATAATCTTGTTTTAGTGGTTATGATTGTTAGTTATCCCTTAATTTTTTTATGTAAAAATTTGAAAAAAACTTATTCTAGGTATATAATAAAGTGTTAGCAAAAATTTTAAATTTAAAGAGGATAGTATGGAAAATTTAATAAAAAGAATGCTGGAACTCTACAAAGAACCAAAATATAAAAGTGTTGTTAATTACATTTTCTTTGGAGTTTGTACAACATTAGTAAACTTTGTGACATATGCGATTTTGTATTATTGTGGTATGAAAGTAATGTCAGCTAATTTAATATCGATAACATTGTCAATTTTATTCGCGTATTTTGTTAATGCAAAATATGTCTTCAACTCAAAAGCTGTAGGATTCAAAAAGGTTTTTTATGAACTTTCAAAATTTTTTACAGCTAGATTAACGACTTTAGTAATTGAAGTGTTTGGGGTTGAATTATTTATTTATGTCGGAATGAATGCTTATTTAGCTAAATTTATTATTCAATTTGTAGTACTTGTTGCTAATTATGTGATTAGTAAATTTTTAGTTTTTACAAAGGAGAAAAAATAATTTATGAAGTGGTTTATTACTGATATGGATGGAACTTTTTTAAATGATAAAAAAGAAGTTGCGCCTAATGCTCAAGATGTAGTAGTAAAACTACAAGATAAAGGTAGTAAGTTTATTATAGCTACTGGAAGACCTGATATTGCAGTTAAACATTATTATTATAATTTAGGTATGAATGATGTAGTTATTTCTAACAATGGTAGTCTAATTAGAAACTTAAAAACAGGAGAGATAGTATATCAAAAAAGTTTTACTATAGAAGAAGTTGAAACGATATACAATATGTTTAAAGAGTTGAATGATGATAGTATAGAATTTCATGTTTATACTCTGAATTATATTTATTGTAATAAGTTATCATTTAGTATGGCACGTATGAAACGTTTAGAAGAAAGTATGCCAGACGAATTGAAGACACCTATGTATATTCATGATGATATTGTAGGAGAAATAAAAAAGAATAAAGAAGACTGTCAAAAAATAATGATGATTGCAAAGGATCATGAGAAAGTTGAAAAATTTTATAAAAAAGTTAATAAAGTATTAGATGTAGATGGAACTTTCTCAGCAACAGATTTTTTCGATATAATGCCAAAGGGCTGTAACAAAGGAACTGCAATAAAAAGGTTAGCACAGTATTATAATTATCCAATAGAAAAATGTGTTGTATTTGGTGATAATTTCAACGATAAAGAAATGTTTGATGTGGCTGGGTGGAGTGTTTGTCCAAATAATGCAAGTGCGACAATTCAAAATATGTGTGATGAAGTTATTGGTAATAACAATGATTTTTCGGTAATAAAGTATGTGGAAGACTACTATAAAAAAATAAAATAAGTACTTGCGAAGTTTGGGAAAATTTGATAAATTAATAGATAGCGTATTAATATACACTAAAAGTAAAGAATAAGAATTATTTATTGTCTAGTGCAATGAAAAATAAAATAAAGGAGAACTTTCATGAGAGGAAGAAGAAATGAGAAGAAAAAATCTAGTAGAATACTAGCCTTTCTATCTTTAGTAGTTATTATTTTAACTTCAATTGGTTTAACGACAAAAACTAATGCACAAAAAGTAAATCTTGGACTAGACCTTCAAGGTGGATTTGAGGTACTGTATCAAGTAGAACCTTTAAGAGATGGTCAAACTATAGATGAAGCAGCGGTTAAAGCAACAGCTGATACAATCAGTAGACGTATTAATATATTAGGTGTAAGTGAACCAGTAATTACAGTAGAATCAGGTAATAGAATTAGGGTAGAGCTTGCCGGAGTCAAAGATCAAGAATCAGCAAGAAAAGTTTTATCTACACAGGCTAATTTAACAATTCGTGATATAGATGACAAGGTACTTTTAGATGGTTCAGACCTTCAGGAGAATGGCGCTTCTCAAGGGTTTGATCAAAATAATAAACCAGATGTCAATCTAAAATTAAAAGATGGAGAAAAATTTGGGAATATTACGTCTGAAATTAGTAAACGAGGTGCAGGTAAAAACCTAATGGTAATTTGGATGGACTTTAACGAAGGTGATTCGTATAAAGCAGAGTCTGCTAAAAGTAGTCCTAAATATATTTCAGCACCACAAGTAACTCAAACTATCAATTCAAAAGATGTTCAAATTACAGGAAACTTTACAGTAAAAGAAGCTAAAGAAATGGCAGCATTACTTAATTCTGGTGCTTTACCAGTTAAACTTACTGAGATCTATTCAAACTCAGTTGGAGCACAGTTTGGAGCAGATGCATTAAACCAAACAGTATTAGCAGGGGTTATTGCACTGGGTATTATCTGCTTATTTATGCTAATAGTTTACCGTGTACCTGGGTTTGTAGCAAGTGTAATGATGGTAGCTTATGTTTATATTACAGTTGTATTCTTTAATATGATTTCAGGTGTTCTTACATTGCCGGGTATTGCAGCCTTAATTCTTGGGGTAGGGATGGCAGTTGATGCTAATATTATTATGTACGAGAGAATTAAAGAAGAAGTTCGTGCTGGGTATCCACTTAAGAAGGCATATCTAGATGGAGCGCGTCAATCACTTTGGACTATTTTTGACTCTCAATTTACAACAGTGATAGCAGCTATAGTATTGTTTATCTTTGGTACAAGTAGTGTTAAAGGTTTTGCAACAATGTTATTACTATCAATTTTAGTCAGCTTTATAACGTCAGTATTTGGTACAAGATTACTATTAAGTTTATTAGTAAATTCTAATATCTTTAATAATAAACCAGAATATTTTGGAGTTAATAAAAAATCAATTCATGAATCTAAATTTGGAATTAATTCATTAAACTTAAGTACAAAATTTGAATGGTTAAGTTTTACAAAGAATATGAAGAAATTCTTCGCATTTAGTATAGCAATTATGATTGCAGGGACAATCTCGTTAGGAATGTTTAAACTTAACTTAGGAATTGATTTTTCTAGTGGTACGCGTATTGATATAGCATCAAACACGGAGTTAACAACTGAACAAGTAAAACAAGATTTATCATCATTAGGTGTAAAAGATGAAAAAATTGTTTTAACGCCAGATAAAAAACAGGCAACAGTTCATTCTAAAGATAGTTTTGCACAAGATAAATCAATAGAAATTAAAGAATATTTCTCTAAAAAATATAATAAAGATGCTAACTTGAGCGTGGTATCACCAGTAATAGGAAAAGAACTTGCAAAAAATGCATTATTTGCATTGATGTATGCTTCAATTGGTATTATTCTTTATGTGGCGTTTAGGTTCGAATGGCGTATGGGACTTACTAGTGTTATAGCTCTTCTACATGACGTTGCGGTGATTATTTTTATAACAAGTATTTTACGTTTAGAAGTTGATATTACATTTATTGCAGCAGTTCTGACAATTGTCGGGTATTCTATTAATGATACAATCGTTACATTTGATAGGATTCGAGAACATATGCGCCACGAAAAAGTATTAACATCAAAAGAACAAATTTATAAACTTGTTGATGTATCATTACGTCAAACATTGACCCGTTCTATTAATACAGTATTAACTGTTATTATTACGGTTATAGTTATGTTATTAGTAGGAAGTAATTCAATTTATACATTTAATGTAGCATTACTTATTGGGCTTATATTTGGTCTTTACT
Organism: Gemella sp. 27098_8_92; assembly: GCF_041433685.1. Taxonomy (NCBI): domain Bacteria; kingdom Bacillati; phylum Bacillota; class Bacilli; order Caryophanales; family Gemellaceae; genus Gemella; species Gemella sp. 27098_8_92. Next base: position 225,940 of record NZ_JAPWBZ010000001.1, on the reverse strand, counting down.
CATCTCTATTTATCGCTGCACAATTATGGGCAGTGTTGAAAGTTAGAGAGTTAAATAAAAAAGGTAAAATAGAAGTATCAGTTCGCAAATCTCCAAAAGAGAGAAAAGAAAATGATAAAGTATTAGTATAATAAAAAAATCTGAAGTTAGAATTTTTTCTATCTTCAGATTTTTAATTTGTTTAAAGTAAGTATTAGTTAAATATGTTAGAGTGGATAAGAAAAATTAAATATGATATAATTTAAAAGTAATTTTAATAAGGAGAATAGTTTATAAATGGAAATGTTATTTAAACTATTGACTGAACATGTATATTTGATATTGTTTATATCAATGATTTTAGAATTTGCAGCTTTGCCGCTTCCAGGTGAAACAATGATGCTTCTTGCTGGTATTATGGCTTATGGAGGACATGCAAGTTATTTAGGAATGATATTAGCAAGTGCATTAGGGACAATAATAGGAATGCAGCTATCTTACGAAGTGGGACGTCGATTAGGAGTTAAAGCTATAGAAAAATATGGTTCATATATAGGGCTTACACCTTATAGAATGACAAAAGCATCAGAATTTTTTAATAAATATGGGAATATTGTAATAATAATCGCGTATTATTTACCTGGAGTTCGTCATATATTAGGATATTTTTCTGGGATAACAAAAGTTGATGCTAAAAGATTCCATATCTATTCTACCTTTGGAGGAATTGCTTGGGTAGGAACATTCACTACTTTAGGTTACGTTTTAGGGCCTAGTGCCAAACCTGTATTTCATTTAATGCACAAATATGGAACATTAGCAATGCTATTTGGATTAGCTGGATTATTTATATATTTAATTTATAAAAAATTGGGTACTAGAGAATTTACGACATTTATTAAAAAAAGAGTATTAATTTTTATTCTGCCTATTATTTTTTCGATAGCAGTAATAATTTATAAATTTTCGACTACACCAATGCTTCACCCCAAATTTATTACGGATGTTTTATTTTACTTGGCAATAATATTATTAGTGATTTCATTTTTATGTTATTTAAGAATTACATTGAAAAATAATACTACAAAAAAATTGTTAGTGGTAGTAGATTATCAAAAAGATTTTGTTGATGGCTCACTAACAGTCGAGCGTGCAAGGGAATTAGAAAAAGTTATTGTTGCTAAAATAGAAAAATATAGACAAGATAACCAAGATATAATGTTTACAAAAGATACGCATTATACTAACTATTTAACTACAAGAGAAGGTCGATATATCCCAATAGAACATTGTATAATTGATACAGAAGGACATGGGTTATATGGTGAAGTAGCAAAATATGAAAAATATGCTAAGAAGGTTTTCAATAAAACATCTTTTGGTAGCATTGATTTAGCAAAATATATAAGTCGTAGTGATTATGAGGAAGTTGAGTTTTGCGGTGTTGTATCGAATATTTGCGTATTAAGTAATATCATTATGACTCAAACATATAATGAAAAAGTAGAAATTAAAGTAGATCTAAATGCAACTAAAGGTATGGATGATGAAATTGATAGTACACTTAAAAAATATTTAGAACAACTTACAGTAAGAGTAAAAGAATAAAAGAAGGCTTTGGATTATTCCAAAGCCTTTTAATATACGTTTTTCATAAAATATATAGAAAAATTTTATCTTTTATGTTAGAATAATAACAAAATTAGAAGGGTAGGATGAAAAAATTATGAATTATTTATTAGTATCTCCGAACTTTCCAATAAGTCAAGAGTTCTTTGCGAAGGGATTAAAAGAAAAAGGTATTAATGTATTAGGAGTGGGCTCAGAAAGCTATGATGCATTAAGTCAAACATTAAAGGATAACTTGGTAGAATACTTTAGAGTTAATGACTTAGAAGATTATGAAGAAGTCTTTCGAGCAGTTGCATTTTTAACATACAAACATGGGAAAATAGATAGAATAGAATCTAACAATGAATATTGGCTTGAACTAGATGCTAGGTTACGCGAAGATTTTAATGTTTATGGAGTTAAACCTAAACAGTTAGAACTTACGAAATATAAATCAAAAATGAAGACTATGTTTAAAGAAGCAGGGGCGAGAGTAGCCAAGGGTTATGCTGCTAACAATAAAGAAGAATTAAATGGTATTCTGAAAAAATTGGAATTACCACTTATTGCTAAGCCAGATAATGGTGTAGGTTCTGCCAATACATACAAATTATTAACTCAAAGAGATGTAGAAGAGTTTATTAATGAATGGAATGAAAAGGTAAGTTATTTTTTTGAAGAATTTGTGGAAAATGGCGTTCTTTGTACATATGATGGGTTAATTAATCAACATGGAGATATTGTATTTGAGACAAGTTTTATTTATACACAACCTACACTTGACTTGGTCAATAATGGATTGGATTATGCAAATATTATTGAACCCAATATTGATCCAAAGTTAAAAGAATTAGGTCAACGGATAGTTTATAAATTTGGTATGAGAGAAAGATTTTTCCATATAGAGTTCTTTAGACTTCCGGACGGTGAGTATATCGCTCTTGAATATAATAATCGTATTGCTGGTGGAACATGTATAGATTTATACAATTATTCTTATAATATTTCTTTATATGAAATTTATGCTGATGTAGCATTGGATAAAAAAATAAAAGATATTGTAACAAATAAATATACACTATCATTGTCAAGACGTAATAGATATCAATATAAAAATTCGCTTGAAGATATTAAAGCTAAATATTCTTATAGTATTCGAATGATAACAACAGTTCCAGAAGTTTTTTCAGCAGCAATGGGAAATACTATAATAATTATATCTGTTGAAAATAAAGAGCAAATTACAGAAGTGATGAATTATGTTCATGAAAAAATATAAGAAATATATTAGTATTATACCTTAATAAAATCAAATTATAGAAAGAGGATGAGGGATGAATAAAGTATTAAATGGGATTTTTCAGTTTGTAGTTATATTAGGTGTTGGTTTTTGTGTGGGGTATGTACTTGCGAATTTAGCAAAAGATAAAATAGTTTCACTTCAAGAGCCGAACTTCTTGTTACTAGTTTTAGCAGCTGTAATTAGTTTTGTTTTGCATATTATAATCCACGAAGCTGGACATTTGGTCTTTGGACTTTTAACTGGATATAAATTCGTTAGTTTCCGAGTGTTTAATGTTTTAATCGATAAAGAGGAAAATGATAAAATTCGCCTTAGAACTGTTCAAGGTGTAGATGGAACTGGAGGACAATGTTTAATGAGTCCACCAAAGATTAAAAATGGAACATTTCCATTTAAGCTATACTTAGCTGGTGGAGTAACATTTAATATCATATTTTCAGGTTTAGTATGGCTTATCGCACCAAGCTTTTATACCTTACTCTTCGCACTTATCGGGATAATACTAGCACTTACTAACGCAATTCCTATGGGATTCAATGACGGAATGAGTATGAAGCTTTGCTTGCAAAACGAGGTTAATAGATATGCGATTTATCTTAGTCTTATAGTAAATTATTACGCAACTCAAGGAAAGTCTTACGTAGTAAGTTACCCAGAAGTGTTAGAAGAAATTAAAAAATTAGACATAAACGAGCGAAACTATATAACAGATTTTCTAAGTTTTATGGAAATAGAATACTATCAAGATAAATTTGAATTAGAAAAAGTACATGATTTGTTATTAAAACTGTATTATGAGAATCCAGACTTAATACTACCGTATAAAATAGAAGTAATGCGTAGCTTGATTCAATTGACGAGTCTTTTTGAACCTAATTCAAACTTAATAGATGAATTACTTGCTAATAAAAATGTAAAAGCTAGACTTAAAACACGTGAACCACAAAATAAAACAATATTAGCAGTATATGAATGGCGTGTGAAAAATAATCCTCAAAAAGCATTAGCTATTTTAGAAGAGGGTAGAAAGATTCTGTATAGAAGCCCGCATTTATATGCAAAGATTATAGATGAAAAGTATATTAACTATATCGAGAGTTTAATAACATCTGAAATAGAGCAAAAAATATAAAATAAGAACCAAGATTGAGTTAGTCAAACTTGGTTCTATTTTGTTTTGTTAGAAATTAAGGCGCTGAAATCTAAGTCATCATATTTCGAATCACTTATATCTGTTAATAAATCAAAGTCTGTATCAGGAAATAGTGGATCAAAATCATCAATATTTAAATTTTTTTCGTTGGATGAGGTAGGTTTGTTAGAAATAAGCGCTGAAATATCTAGATTGTTATATTTATCCTCATGATTGTTTTTTTTATCTTCAAAATTATATTGTATATTTATCTCTTCTATGTTATTCTCTTCATTTTGATTATAAAATAAAACACCATACTCATCTAAAAGTTCTTCTTTTGAGTAATTTTTAAGTGGGTCTTCAATAGAAGATATAGTATTTTCATATATTTTCTTTACAGTATCCTCACTTGTCTCAATATTATTTTGTTTTGGTTGCCATGAATTTATTAAACTGTCAATAATATCTAGTTGGTTATCGTTAAGCAACATTAATTTATTTTTTAATTTTTCTACTTTATTCATAAACACACCTACATGATATTGTGAACAGGATGTTTTTCATTTTCTTTTAAATAATTGATGTAATCTGCACCCCAGTTTTCAAGTTCATTAAGAACACCTTTGAATTTTTTTCCGATATCTGTAAGGCTATATTCGACCTTTGGTGGAATTTGGGCATAAACTTTTCTATTTATAAGTCCATCTTGTTCTAGTTGCTTTAACTGTTTTGTTAGAGTAGCTTGTGTAATATTTCCTAATTCACGTTGAAGTTCATTAAATCTTTTTTCGCCATTATCCAAAATGTGTAGTATTAAAATTGTCCATTTTCCTGTTAATAGCTTTTGTGTCGTAAAAAAAGGACATGCTCCAAATAATTCTTTATCTTTCATTTTCGAACTCCTAAAATTTTTATATTAATTTATAGTTGATACAATACATTACTATCAAAAAAGATACTAACTATTGTAAAAAATTGTACTTGTTTATTATAATATACATTATTATAATTAGATATATAAATTATAAAACAAAAAGAAATATTTAGCAAGAGACTAAATAAAATGGAGGAATAAAAAATGACAGAGGCGAAAAATTTATATCAGAACAGACGTAGTGTATATGCATTAGGAAAAAATTTACCGATTTCTGAACAAGAGGTAATAGAAATAATTGATAACGCAGTGAAATATTCACCAAGTGCATTCAATTCAAACACTGCTCACGCAGTAGTTTTATTAGGTGATAATCATCAAAAACTTTGGAATATTACTTATGCTGAATTAGCAAAGCTGTTACCAACTGATGAAGCTAAAGCTACAACGAAAGGGAAAATTGATAATTTTGCGGCAGCATATGGAACAATTTTATTCTTTGAAGACCATAATGTTGTAAAAGGACTACAAGAACAATTTCCATCATATGCGGATAACTTCCCATTATGGTCTGAGCAATCAACAGGTATTGCATCATTTGCAGTATGGAATGCGTTAGCAGAAGCTGGAGTAGGAGCAAATATACAGCACTACAATCCACTAATTGACGAAAAAGTAGCAAATGAATGGAATATTCCTTCTAACTTAGTTTTACGAGCACAAATGCCATTTGGCGAAATAGTTGGCGCAGCAGCACCTATAGAAAGAAAAGCTCGTGTAAGAGTAGTAAAATAATATAAAATATAACTTCCCTTAAAGTCAAAATACTACTTTGGGAAGTTTCTTTATGTTACTTAAATAAATATTTTAGATAGTGGTTTTATGCTTAGTATATTGGAATAAGTCTTTAAATGTGTTATTATAATAGATGTTATTAATAAATAAATTTTTGAAAGGTCTAAAATTTTAAATCCCATGTTAAATATAGTAATTAAAAATTTAGAAGACACTAAAAGATTAGCAAAATTAGTTGCTGATTCGATTGAAAATAATAAGTTGCTTTTAATGTTAAATGGTGATTTAGCGGCAGGGAAAACGACTTTTACAAAATATTTGGCTGAATATTTAGGAGTAAAAGCTGTTGTAAATTCTCCGACATTTAACATTATGAAAGAATATAAGTTTCCGGCTGGTCGCTTGTATCATATTGATGCATATCGTTTAGAAGACAGTGATGAAGATTTAGGTTTTGACGACATTTTTTATGAAGACAATGTATGTGTAATAGAATGGGGAGAATTTATTGAAGAATTTCTACCACTAGAAAAATTAGTTTTCAATATTCGACTTAATGGTGAAGAACGTAATGTAGAGATAATCGCAACTGAGAAATATAGAAAAATAGAGGAAAGGATTGGTGAAAATTGGTAAGTATAATAGTAGAAGCATCAAATGGTTTTTGTTCGATTGCATGTCTAGAGAATAATAAGGTATTGTCACAACGAAATATGGAATGCAGCAACAATTTATCAGCGATAATTTTACAAGAAATTAATAATTGTTTAAATGATGCAGGAAAAAGTAAAAAAGATTTAACAGAAATAATTGCAAGTAATGGTCCAGGCTCATATACTGCCATTCGTGTTGTTGCAGCTATATGTAAGACATTAGCTTATACTTTAAAATTGCCACTAAAAGTTGTTTCAAGTTTAAAACTTCAAGCACTTTTGGAGTTTGAAAGTAATAAATTAATCGTACCACTTATTGATGCGCGTCGTAATAATGTTTTTGCAGCAGTATATAAAGTTGAAAATAAAAAATTAATAGAAGTTTTGCAAGAAGATTATTATTCTTTAGAAGAATTAAATAACTTTTTAAAAAACAAGGATGAACAATTTGTTTATGTGGGACGTGATATAAAAAAACTAAAAGAAAAACTATTGTTGGCAGAAAATAACAAGAATGAAGTAAGTGCAGCAAATGTTGTCAAAATTTATGATAGTTTAGAAATTGTTGATAGTTATAATATGAAACCACAATATTTAAGGAAAACAGAAGCAGAGAGGGAACTAGAAAATGATAAAAATAAATAAAGTAGATGTTAATGATTTGGAAGTACTTTCAAAAATTGATATTGATAATTTCGAAGATGCATGGACAAAGGAAATGTTTAAAAGTGAATTAGAACATCCAAACGCAGAATATTATGGGTTATTTAATGATGAAGAAATGATAGGTTTTTGTGGTGGATGGTTAGTGTCGGATGAATATCAAATTAATAAAATTGTCATTGACAAACCTCATCAAAATAAAAAACTTGGTCAGATATTTTTCACTTATATAATGCAGGTGCTAAAATTAAAAGGTGTGAAAAAAGCCTTAGTAGAAGTGCGTGTGAGTAATATGCCGGCAATAACTGTTTATGAAAAATCAGGATTTGCTACAATTGATATTAGAAAAAATTATTACAAAAATAATGGTGAAAATGCCTATGTAATGGTAAGGGATTTTAGTAATGAACGATTTTAAAGAAAAGATAAATATATTGGCGATAGAAACGAGCTGTGATGAAACGTCGGTTGCTGTTGTTAAAAATGGTAAAGAAGTATTATCGAATATTGTAAGTAGCCAAATTGAAACTCATAAACAATTTGGTGGAGTTGTCCCCGAAATTGCTAGCCGTCAGCATATAGAAGTAGTAATTCAAATTGTTGAAGAAGCACTTGAAGAAGCTAAGACTTCACTTTCTGAAATAGATGCATTGTGCGTAACGCAAGGTCCGGGGTTAATAGGGTCGTTGTTAGTAGGTGTAAATGTTGCTAAGGCATTAAGTTATGCTCTTGATAAACCATTAATTGCAGCACATCATATTGCAGGGCATATTTATGCTAGTAATATAGATAATGATATAGTTTATCCATCGTTGGCTCTAGTAGTCAGTGGTGGGCATACTGAACTTGTTTATTTAAAAGATGAACTTAATTTCGAAATTATTGGTTCTACTCATGATGATGCGGTAGGTGAAGCATATGATAAGGTGGCAAGGCAATTAAATCTAGAATATCCTGGTGGACCTAAAGTTGACAAACTTGCAAAACTAGGCGAGGATAAATACAAATTTCCACGTGCTATGATTGATAGTAATGATTATAATTTTAGTTTTTCAGGAATGAAGTCTGCGGTTATCAACTTTGTACACAATGCTAATCAACGAGGTGAAGAAATAGTACCAGAAGATTTGGCATGTAGTTTCCAAACGGCGGTAGTGGAAGTTTTAATTACAAAAACTAAAAAGGCCATAATTAATTTAGGAGTTAAGCAATTGATACTAGCTGGAGGTGTGGCAGGTAATAGTGAGCTTCGTAAGCAAGTACTAGAACTTGAACAAGAATTAGAAATAGAAGTGTTAATTCCAAAAATGAGTTATTGCAGTGATAATGCGGCGATGATGGGAGCGGTAGGATATTATTACTATAAAAATAATATTTTTGCAAATCCATTAACGTTAAATGCGAAGTCAACATTAGACTTGGAAGAAATTAATAAATAGTTTATTTTCTGTGTGATGTAGATTGTAAGTTTAAACATAAGTTTAAATATATTAGTTGATAAGAAATTATTTATAGATATTGAATAATTAAGGATATAGAGAGGTAGTAAGTGAATTATAGTATTAATGATAAAACAGCTGTAGCAAAAGAAAATCACAAGGAAGCACTGTTATTAGTAAAAGAATTAAACAGTAATGTAAATGATTTAAAAAAATGGAAAGAACTTTCTAAAATAGTTACTAAAGATTCTGACATGAATGATGATTTTTGGGCGGAATTATGTGAACTTGATTTTACAAAAATCCAATTTTTTCCGATAAGATCATTATTAGCTGGGATATTAAAAAATAAAAGAGATGTTTCAAATATTTCAAGAATATATGATTACATAGTTTTAGAAAATAAGATATATTTTGATAACTATGAGCAAAGAATAAGAAGGAATACTCCAGCAACCTTAATAATTTATTTTGGTGGATTTTTGGGGGTGGGATTTTTTGCTATAGTTAATTTCATTTTATTATTTTTTGCTCCATTAAATTATCGAGAAGTACTTTTTAATTTGATTGCAGGATGTTTTATAAGTGCTCTTGTAGCTGAAATATCAGATAGGCAGTATCTTTTTGAGTGGAAAATACCTTATTTTGAAAATGGTAAATTTCTAGCATATATGTGGATGTATATACCGATAATAGTTTTATATTTGTACATGAATATTACGTTATTGTATACACAAGGATTTGACTATAGTATTGAAAATCAATTTAAACTTACTATTGGGATTTATATTGTAATTTTAATTATAATTAACACTTTGTTTAAATTGAAAAATTCCATAGAGTTTATTTATAAGTCATATTTTGTAATATTTAAATTAATAAGTTTTCTAAGTTTGATATATATTATTACAATGTATTTTGTAGGAGAAATATATATTTCTGTTTTGTTTATCATAGTAACGATTATAATCGGGGTTTGTCTTAGTGTAATGAAAAAGTCTCTTGTTGATAGAATTGTGAGACTACTGTTTTACCCAATGACATTTTTCTATTTGACATATCTTAGATTAATTTTTGATAATTATAATATAGTAGGATTGTTTAATGAATTATTGTATGCTGCAGGAGTTTTAGCAGGATTAATAATATTAATGACTAAGACCAGAATAAAAACTAAATAGATACAGAAAAATCCCTTTCGATAATAATAAGAAAGGGATTAATATTTTTAATTGCATAGTAATAAAAACATCTTTAGTAGATATAAAGCGATATTGATTTTATTCGGCTATTATTTATGTTAAAATATAATATGATTAATATTAGGAGGCGATGTTATGGCGAATATATATTTAGATTATGCGGCAACATCAAGAAAACATTTTGATATTATTGAGAAAAATTTGGATATATTGAAAGAGATTTATGCTAATCCAAGCAGTGGTCATACTTTAGGAAAAAAGAATGAAAAGCTTTTTAGAGAAGCACGTGAAAAAATTGCCAAATCAATCTGTGCAAAACCTGAAGAAATTATATTTACTTCTGGTGGAACAGAAAGTAATAATACAGTTTTCAACCATGTACTAAATCGTTTTGCTGGTGGAGAAATTATTATTTCGTCTATAGAACATCCATCAGTTAGATCAAGTGCTAAACATTTAGAAAAATATGGATTTATTGTTCATGAATTAAGTGTAGATAAAACAGGAATAATTGATTTAGAGGAATTAAGACAGAAAATAAATGATAAGACAGTTTTGGTTTCTATTATGCTTGCTAATAATGAAACAGGGATGATAAATCCGCTTAAAGAAATTTCAGAAATAATTAAAGGTAAGAATATTTTATTACATAGTGATATTGTTCAAGCATTTGGAAAGGTAGAGATAGATGTTTCTGACTTAAATTTAGATTTTGCATCAGTTTCCGCACATAAAATTGGAGCTCTTAACAATTTTGGTTTTTTATATGCAAGAAATGGTGAGGTAGAACCGTTTATTTTGGGTGGAGGACAAGAACATGGACTTCGTTCAGGAACAAGTGATTTACTTGGAACATTAGTTCTTGCTGATTGTGTAGATGAAACATTAAAATCAATCTCAAAACTTCGTGAATTGAAAAATTATTTTCTTGATAAACTAGAGGAAAACCAAGTAGAGTTCGAAATTAATGGATTAAAGGATAATTCACTTCCTAATATAATGAATATATATTTCAAGAAGATTGAATCACAACGACTTATTACGTATTTAGATTCATTGAATATTTATATATCTGGAGGTTCTGCTTGTAGTTCTGGGAATATAAAAGGTAGTCGAATTATTACAGAGATGTATAATATAGAGCGAGCTAGTCATTCAGTTAGAATAAGTATTGGCTTTGATATTACAAAGGAAGATTTAAATTTTGTTATTGATAAAATTGTAAGATTAGAAAATAGATTGAAAGAAAGGGATAATTAATGAGTAATGGTAAAAAAGTAGTAGTTGGTATGAGCGGAGGAGTAGACTCATCAGTAACAGCATATCTTTTAAAACAACAAGGGTATGATGTTATAGGTGTTTTTATGAAAAACTGGGAAGAAAAAGATGATCGTGGAGTTTGTGTTGCTGAAAAAGACTATGAAGATGTGATTAAGGTTTGTGAGCAACTAGATATTCCATATTATTCAATAAATTTTGAAAAAGAATATTGGAATAAAGTCTTCACATACTTTTTAGATGAATATAAAAAAGGTCGTACGCCAAACCCAGATATTATGTGTAACAAAGAAATTAAGTTTAAAGTTTTCTTAGAGTATGCGGAAGATTTAGGGGCTGACTATGTGGCAACTGGTCACTATGCTCGTGTAAAAGATGAAGATAATCAAAGATTACTATTACGTGGTGTGGACAACAACAAAGATCAAACATACTTTTTATCACAATTAAAACAACATCAAATTAAAAATATTTTATTTCCTGTAGGAGAACTTGAGAAAAAGGATGTAAGAAGAATAGCGGAAGAAGCAGGTCTTGCGACTGCGAAGAAAAAAGATTCAACGGGAATATGTTTTATTGGTGAGAAAAATTTCAGAGAATTTTTATCTCAATATTTACCAGCAAAAAGTGGAAAAATGGTAGACCTTGATGGTAATATTCGTGGTGAGCATGTAGGACTTATGCACTACACTATAGGACAACGTCATGGGCTAGGAATTGGTGGAACAAAAGATACAGATGGTGAAGCATGGTTTGCTTGTGGTAAGGATTTAGAAAAAAATATTCTATATGTTTGTCAAGGATTCCACAATGAGAAATTATATTCTGATAGTCTTTTAGCAAGCTCTCTTTCATTTACAACTAAAGACCCACAACCTAATAAATTTACTTGTACAGCAAAATTCAGATATCGTCAACCGGATACTGAAGTAGATGTAGAAATATTAGAGGATGATAAAGTAAAAGTTGTTTATAAAAACCTAGTTCGTGCGGTAACCCCAGGACAAGCCGTTGTCTTTTATGACGGAGATGTTTGTTTAGGCGGAGCCATAATTGATGAAGTTTATAAAGACGGGGAAAAATTGCAAGTATAGATAGTAAAATTTAATTTATAAAAAAATCCTAAACGTTGTGAAAGGCTAACGTTTAGGATTTTTATTTGAAAATCAAAATACTTTTTTAGCTATTAATAAATTATTAATTTAATTAAAGAAATAAGAAATATAACATAATTTTTTTATTTCATTCCAATAGCTCTAAAATTATAATATATATTGCGCTAAAAGGGTATCAAACTTTCTAATATCAATATCTTTTTTCAGATTTATTTTTATTTTACCAACCTTAGTCCACAGTTCAACCTCAGCATTTAAATCAAATAGTTTTCCTGCATTTTCTGTTGACCACATTAAGATTGATGAGTAAGGAAGAGAGTAAATTTCTACTTTTTTACCAGTAATACCTTGCGCATCCTTGACTATAAGTCGCTTATTTGTAAAAACAGCGACGTCTCTAATTGTTGCAAACGAAGCAACAGGTTTCTCATTTTCTACTAGTAAAGTAGTGATGTCATCCGGGATATCAACTTCTCTAAAAAATGTCCAATTTAATAAATTCATTTCATTTGCCATAGTATCGTCTCCTATTCTTATAAATTTATCGTAATGAAAGTCTAATAAGGTGATTAATCTTTATTCAAGTATATCATAAATTTAAATAAATATGAATAATATTTTAAGTTTAGGTTTTCAGTATTAATATTGTAATTTTAGTGATATAATATTAGTGCTAGGGGGAGAAAATATGAAATTTAATAAAGAAGAAATAATTTTGTTTTTAAAACAAAATTTTAAAATTATAGCAGCTGCATTTTTATGTAGTGTGTTATTTGTAGCGGCAGGGTTTTATTATTTCAGTAGTTCATCATCGGGTAATAATGATAATATAAACTTTAATGTTCAAAAATCCTCAGAAGATAATCAAAATGAGGAGCAAAAAGAGGATGAAAACAAAATTTTTGTTGATGTAAAAGGTGCTGTAAAAAATCCAGGTGTTTATGAGACTACAAAAGAAAAGAGAGTCAAGGATATAATTGAAGAGGCTGGAGGATTATTAGAAGATGCTGATACATCTAATATAAATCTTAGCCAAAAGTTGCGAGATCAGATGGTCATTTACATTTTGAAAAAGGGAGAGAAGCCAAAGCAAATTGGGGAAACTTCTAGTGTAGGTAACTCAAATGATGCGATTATAAATGTAAATACGGCAAGTAAAGAACAACTTATGAAAATATCTGGAATAGGAAAAACTAAAGCTGAGGCTATACTTGCCTATCGAGAAAAAAATGGGGAATTCAAAAAGAAAGAAGATATAACAAAAGTAAAAGGTATAGGGAAAGCTACTTTTGATAAAATTAAAGATAAAATAGAGGTATAATTATGCAAAGAATTAGTTGGGATGAATATTTTATGGCACAAAGCCACTTATTATCATTAAGATCTACATGTAGTAGATTATCGGTAGGAGCGACTATCGTTAAAGATAAAAGGATAGTATCTGGAGGATACAATGGATCAATAAAAGGAGATGAGCATTGTATCGATGTTGGTTGTAAAGTTGTTGAGGGACATTGTGTGAGAACAATACACGCTGAAATTAATGCGATACTTCAATGTTCAAGATTTGGAGTAGGGACAGAAGGTGCTACAATATATGTAACACATTTTCCTTGTTTGAACTGTACAAAATCAATAATTCAAGCTGGGATAAAAGAAATTTGCTATGCAAATGATTATAGAAATAATGAATATGCTCGAGAGTTATTGGAAAAATCTGGGATTATAGTAAGAAAAGTAGACTATGATGTCAATTCTGTAGTAGAAAGGCTTTTGGATAATAAGTAATGTATTACTTACAATTAGCAATACTAGCATTAGGGGCGGTATTATTAAATTATAATTTTTTAATATCTATGCTATGTATAATTATTTTTCTACTAATAACTTGGAAAAATAAAAACCTTAATGCTAGGAAAACTATTATTTGTATAATAGTTTTCTTGGCATTTTTTATTCGGGGAGCATATGAACAGAAAACAAATACCACACATATATCTGATGAAAAAAATATAGATATAATCTTAACAATAGATGATAGAATTCAAGTGAATGGCAATTATTTAAAAGGTATTGCGAAATTAAATAAGGAAAAAGTTCTATTCACTTATATTCTTAAAGATGAAAAAGAAAAAACATTTTTTAAAGAACACTTTCAGGGTGGAATGCTAAAAGTAAACGCTGATATAGAAGATATTGGTGAAAAGAAAAATTTTTATTCCTTTGATTATAAAAAATATAATGAAAATAAGGGTATTTTTAAAAACGTAAAAGTCAATGATATTAAAAATTTTGAAGAAAATAAAGGAATTATTTCGAAAATAAAAATATGGAGAATTAGTCTAGGGAATAAAATTCATAAAGAGATTAGTTTTGATAAAAGTGGCTATATAGAAGCACTTATTTTTGGGGATAAAGCATATTTAGAAAAAGATGAGATTATTAACTATAAAAATTTAGGAACGAGTCATTTACTAGCAATTTCTGGCTTGCATCTAGGGGTATTGATTTCGCTGATTTATTTCATTTTGTTAAGGTTACGATTTAGTGTAGAAATAATAGAGAAAATAGTATTTTTAGTTATCCCATTTTATATGTTAATAAGTGGTTTTAGTCCATCTGTTTTGCGTGCAGGGGGCATGATTATGCTTTATATTATTTTCCGAAAGAAGGATATGACAAAACTGGAGGCATTACTGACAACGTTTATCTTAATGTTGTTTATTAATCCATTATTTATATTTGATATAGGATTTGAGTTGTCATTTTTAATAACGTTTTGTTTGCTTATGTCGGATGATTTTTTAAGTGGATCAAAAAATATCTTTACTTCAGGGTTTAAGATTAGTTTAGTTTCATCTTTGGCTAGTTTGCCAATTTTAGTTATGAATTTTTATACCTTTTCTTATATTTCTATAATAAGTAATATATTCTTAGTTCCAATATTTAGTCTAGTAATTTTTCCGTTAGTTCTTATAAGTTACGTTGTATTTTTATTTAGTTCAACAATATTTAATGTAATTTTTAAATCAATCTTAAATATTTCCTTTAGTTTTTTTGATAAAATTCAGGATTTATTTTTAAATTCCTCACCAATGCTAATAGGAAGACATAATAATTATGTTGGAGTTATAATTTTTATTTTTATCTTGGGTATATTAATTTATCTTAATAAAAATAAATTTTTACTAGCAACTTTAGGAGTACTATTACTATTCTTTACGCTTTTAGGTTTTAGCTATATAGGAGAAGATAAAATAGAAGAGGTGAAAATTGGTAAAGGGGATGTTTATTATGTTAGAGAGGGACGAGGTAATTTGTTGATTAATACCTCTAATAATATACAAAATTTTTATAATGATTTTCGAAAAAAAGACGTAGAATATGATATAATAAACGAATATAATCAAATGTTGAATTATGAAGGGAAGAGAAAAATTGATTATCTTGTTTTAACGAGTTTTAAAAGAGATAAGGTAGGGTATGCAAGCGAACTTGTGGGAAAAGATATGGTTAACGAAGTAATAGTCCTAGATAAAAATAAACACAAACTCAAAGAAATAATCAAACTTGCAAAATTTAAAGGTATAAAGGTTATTGAAATAAAAGAAAATACAGGTTTTGATTTAGGGATAATAAAATTTTATTACAGTGAACGACAGTTTAGTGTAAAGGGGAAAGATAGAGAATTTAAAATAGAGGTAGATGATTGATGAAAAATGTTTATGTGATTTATGGTGAAAATTTTGAAGCGGTAAATGACTATGAAAAAGAAATTACTAAAAATTATTTAAAAGAAGTAGATGAGTTTAATCGTGTAAAAATAAATATGAATGACCATACGCTAGAAACATTAGTTTATGAATGTAGAAGTAGTGGTTTATTCGGTAATGAGAAAGTAGTAGTAGCTGAAAACTGTAATTTCTTACTGGCAAAACCGAGAAAACTTAAAGTTGAACATAACGTAGACGTTTTGACCACATATTTAGAGAATATAAATGATGAAGTTATTTTAATTTTGAAAAATTCTGAAAAAATTGATAGTCGAAAAAAAATAGTTAAACAATTAAAAGAAATTGGTGAAGTAAAAGAGTTTTCTAATTTTAAAGAACATCAACTTATTGATTACATAGTAAAACAAGTGGAAGAATTGGGATTAGAAATATCAAAAGCCGATGCTCAATTTTTAGTAGACTACACACAGTTGGATTTAGCTAATATAAAAAAAGAATTAGAAAAACTTGTTCTTTATTGCGGGGGAATAGGCCGAATTTCTAAAAAAGATATAGAGTTGTTATGTACGCGAAGTTTAGATTATGATGTCTTTAGTTTAACAAATGAACTTTTTGGGAAAAATTACAAAAAATTACGTGAAGTATATAATTCACTAGTTTTGAAGAGAGAAGAACCGATATTTCTACTTTCATTAATTAGCGGGCAACTTAGACTCTATTATAAGGTAAAAGTATTTCTAAACGAGCATTATTCTCAAAAAGAAATCGCAAAAGAATTGGGTATTCATCCATACAGAGTTCAGTTAGCGGCACAAATGGTTTCTCATTATGATTTAGAAAAAATTATGAGGAGCATGATTATTGCTGCAGACTATGATAAGTTACTAAAGTCATCTTACATGGATAAATATTTGATTTTAGATCTTTTTATAAATAAGTTAATAGATGAATTGGAATAGAAAAGCTCAAGTTATAAAGAAATATGACTTAAGAAACAGAATTTAGGTTTGATTTTACAATTAAATCTGAATTCTATTTTTCATAAAAATTTCTAAAAAGATTGCAAAAAATTCTGAAAAATCTATTTATTATATTTTTATAAAATGTTATAATTAAGAAAAATTATAAGGAAAAGGAATGTTTAATTTATGAAGAAAATAGAAACTAAATTAGCTCAGTTGGGCAATAGAAAAGATAATGTAACGGGAGCAATCGTTAGTCCAATTTATTTATCTACAGCTTATTCACATCCTGGATTAGGGGAAAGTACAGGTTATAATTATACGAGAACAAAAAATCCTACTCGTACTATTTTAGAGGAGGGGCTTTGCGACCTCGAAGAAGGATGTTGTGCTGTTGCGACAAGTTCTGGAATGAGCGCTATTCAATTAGTTTTTGAACTTTTTGACTTGAATAGTGAATTTCTAGTATCACGAGATTTATATGGTGGTAGTTTTAGATATTTTGATGAACTGGAGCGTAAAGGGGTTCAAAAATTTATTTATTTCACTGATGAAGAAGATTTGAAAAATAAAATAACTGATAAAACAGAGGCAGTTTATGTAGAAACGCCTACTAATCCTTTAATGCAAGAAGTGAATATAGAGCAAGTAGCAAAAATCGCAAAGCAGAAAGGAGCACTGTTAATAGTTGATAATACACTGTTAACATCATTAAGGCAAAAACCTTTAATTTTGGGTGCGGATATTGTTATTCACTCAGCTACAAAATATTTAACTGGCCATAATGATATATTAGCTGGAGCTGTAATTACAAATAACGAAAAAATTGGAGAAAGGTTATTATGGCTTTCAAATACAACAGGTGCGGTGTTGTCTCCGCTTGATAGTTGGTTGTTTATTAGAAGCTTAAAGACTTTACCATTACGCTTTAGTAAACAAGAAAACAATGCAATTAAATTAGCTGAGGAATTAGAAAAACATCCAAATGTTAAAGAAGTATTATATCCTAAGAGAGGAGCTATGCTAAGTTTCAGACTAAATGATGAGACAAAAATTGATAAGTTTTTACGTTCTCTTAAAGTAGCAACATTTGCTGAAAGTTTAGGAGGAGTTGAAACTTTTGTTACATATCCAACAACACAAACTCATTTTGATATACCAGAAGAGTTACGTTTATCATATGGTTTAACACCAGACTTGTTAAGAGTTTCTGTAGGGATAGAAGATATTGATGATTTGTTAGAGGATTTTTTAAGAGCTTTAGAGGTTTAGGGGGAGTTGAATAATGAGTATAGTAGAAGAATTTGTAAAAAACTATTATGTAGAAAGAAGAAATACTAATAGTTTAAAATGGGATGCATTAGAAGAGAGGTTTGGAGACGGAAATTTGCTAGCTTTATGGGTTGCAGATATGGAATTTAAAACACCAGAATGCATTAGAGAAGATTTAAATAAAAGGATTGCACATGGAGTCTTTGGATATACAAAACTCCCAGAAAGTTACTATGATGCTTATAAAAAATGGCATAAAGATAGGTATGATTATGAAGTGAATAAGGATTGGATTAGATTTGCACCAGGTATTGTACAAGCAATATTATGGGTGATTCATGCTTATACTAAAGAAAATGAAGCTATTATAATAATGCCACCAGTTTATTATCCTTTTGCTAATTCTATTCGAAATAGTAAACGAAAATTGGTTGAATCGCCGTTAGTAGAAAAAGATGGTACTTTTGAAATTGATTTTGAAAAATTTGAAAACGAAATTGCTAATAACGATGTGAAATTATACATTCATTGCTCACCGCATAATCCAGTAGGGAGGGTTTGGACACTAGAAGAACAAAAACGAGTATTTGAAATCTGTGAGAAGCATAATGTTCTTGTGCTATCTGATGAAATTCACCAAGATTTCACCTATGATAAAAATAAACAAATTTCTGCACTTTCATTGGAAAATGGAAAGTATAATAGTAGATTAATAGTTGCTAATTCTGGTTCTAAAACTTTTAATTTAGCCTCATTAGTACATGCGACACTTTTAATCCCAGATAGTAAAATTCGTGAACAATTTGATAAATATAGTAAAAAAAACTTAGGAGCGGAGCCGAGTTTATTGGGTCAAATAGCGCTTGAAGCGGGATATAGAGACGGAGAAAATTGGTTAAATGGATTAAAAGAAACAGTTATTTTCAATTATAATTTATTACATGATACATTGGCGAAGAAGATTCCTGAAATTATAGTATATCCGTTAGAAGGAACATATTTAGCATTTGTTAATATTGAGAAAGTTTTAAATGGAAAAACAACAAAGCAATTTATACAAGATGAGTGTGGATTAGCAATAGATTTTGGTCACTGGTTTGGGGAAGGCTATAACAATTATATTAGAATTAATCTTGCTACAAGTCCAGATAATATGAAAGAGGCTGTTTCAAGGATTGTTGAAAACTGTAAATAAGTATGATGAAACATTAATAAAAAAACTACTCAGTTTACTGAGTAGTTTTTTTATTATTTAGCTAGGTTTGATTTGTATCTAGCAGCTGCATTTTTGTGAATTAAATTAGTTTTAGCAGCTTTATCGATTTTTTTGTAAGCAAGGTTTACTAACTCTGCAGCGTTAGCAGCACCTTCAGATTTAGCTAATTTAGCTTTTTTAATAGCTGTACGCATTTCAGACTTTTTAGCTGTGTTAGCTGCGTTAGTTTTAGCATCTTTTCTTACACTCAATACTGATGATTTAATGTTTGGCATTCGATTCACCTCCTGATTATTAGTGATATTACTAAGAAATATTAATTAATATTCTTAATTACAATGAATTAAGTGTTGTTAAATACAACTACCTCATTTTAACATAATGAAAATGTAAATGCAAGGTGTTTTTTTAATTTTTTATATTGTATTAGCAAATTTCATCCAAAATCAATATTTTTATTGACATTAGATTTAAGAATATGATAGTATATAAGACGTTGATATTTAATTTTACATGAGTAAGGTTATTTGTCTTCTGACTTTATTATAAATAAAAGATGTTTGAGAGATCCATCTATAAAAAAAACTGCGAACGCTGATTTCTCATATCAGTGTTTTTTTGTTCTCTTAAACAAGATAAGGAGATATATAATGAGAAATAATACAGTTAAAGTTTTAACTATTCAAGCATTATTAGCTGCAATCTACGTTGTATTAACAGTTGCTATTGCTCCATTTTCATACGGAGCAATTCAATTTCGCATAAGTGAGTCTTTATCACAATTAGTAGTATTTAGCAAAAAGTATTGGTTCCCAATTACTCTTGGGGTAGCGATTGCTAATATTTTCAGCCCCTTAGGAATTGTTGATGTGTTTTTTGGAACACTAGGAACAGGTCTTGCACTTGCAATTAGTATTTTTGTTTTTAAATTTATAAAAAACAGAATAGTAAGGCACGTCATTAACATTATTTTATATTTAATTATTTGTATGCCAATAATTGCATATGAGATAACAATATTTAGTGGTGAAAATTCTGCAAGAGTTCCATTTGATTTTGGAGCATTTACTACGATTTATGGCTCATTGCTATTATCGCAAGTGATTGTTATGGTTATTGGTATTGTAATTACAGAAGCGCTAAATAAAGCAGTGGATTTAAAGAAAGTTTTTGAAGCCTAATTAAATTGTCTTCAATATAACATTATAGAAGAAATCAATTCTGATGAGGCGTTTTCTTATATAAGGAAAGGTCATTCTGCAAATCCTGAATTCCAAGATAATATTAATAAATTTGGTGAGAGAGTTGTGGAGTATATAAGTGAAGCAATAGAGTATTATGTTAATAGACATAAATAATGTTATTATTTAAAACAATACCAATAAAAAATAAAAAAACTATTGACAAAAAAAGAAATATATACTAAAATATATAAGTCAGTTGAAAATGTACCGTAGACAGTAGGGGGAGAAATCCTTAATTAGCCTACCGAGGACAAAATTCGAAAAGAAGCTTATGTGCCTTTTTGTATGTTCTCGCATGCAAAAAGGTTTTTTATTGGTACTGAAATTGATAAATCTACTTAGGAGGAAGTTCAATGTCTAAAGCTATTGAGAGAAAACAAGAGTTAGTAAATCAAATCGCAGAAGAAATTAAAGCAAGTTCTTCAGTTGTTATTGCTGACTACCGTGGTTTAAACGTTGCGGAAGTAACAGAATTACGTAACAACATGCGTAACGAAGGTTTAACTTTTAAAGTTTATAAAAACTCATTAGTTCGTCGTGCGATGGAGCAAGCAGGAATTGAAGGATTAGAAGAAGTTCTAACTGGACCAAATGCTTTTGCTTTTTCAACAGACGATGCTGTAGCTCCTGCTAGAGTTTTAAACGATTTCGCAAAAGAACACGAAAACTTAGAACTAAAAGCTGGTGTTATAGAAGGAAAAGTTGCAGATAAAGCTGAAATTAAAGCTATCGCTACATTACCAAGTCGCGAAGGGTTACTTTCAATGTTACTATCTGTATTAACAGCGCCAATGCGCAACACTGCTTTAGCTGTTAAAGCTGTAGCAGACCAAAAAGCTGAACAAGAAGCTTAATAAATAAAAATCATAAAAAAATATAATTTAAAATCGGAGGAAATTTATAATGACTAAAGAACAAATTTTAGACGCTATCAAAGAAATGTCAGTTTTAGAATTAAACGACTTAGTAAAAGCAATTGAAGAAGAATTCGGAGTAACTGCTGCTGCACCTGTAGCTGTAGTTGGTGGAGCTGCTGCTGGAGCTGCTGAAGAAAAAACTGAATTTGACGTAGTATTAGCATCTGCTGGTGAGTCAAAAATCAAAGTAATCAAAGTTGTTCGTGAAATCACTGGAGACGGACTAAAAGAAGCTAAAGAAAAAGTAGATGGAGCACCTGCAACACTTAAAGAAGGTGTTACTAAAGAAGAAGCCGAAGAAATCAAAGCTAAATTAGAAGAAGTTGGAGCTTCTGTAGAAGTTAAATAATTTCTAATCTAAGTAGATAAAAAGATAGATGTAAATAAACAATAATATTCTATTTGAGAATATTTGATACGATGATAATAACAAAAAATAGTATATCTCAAGTGCTCAACTGAGGATATACTATTTTTCTTCTATTCATAAGAGGTGTCTTTATTATGGAACATTATTATACAAATAATCTAACAACAAAAAGTTGTGAAAAAATTATATGCTCTAAAATAGTTGGAGAAGATTTTAAATTTTATACAGATACAGGAGTTTTCTCGAAAGATGGAGTTGATTTTGGGACTAAGGTGTTATTAGAAAACTTTAGTAGTGATAAAGAAATTGCTGATGTGGCAGATATAGGTTGTGGATATGGTGTGATATCAATAGTTTTGGCAAAAAATAACCCAAGCTATAGCTTTACTATGGTTGATGTTAATAACAGAAGTCTTGAATTAACTAAAAAAAATATTGAACTTAATAGAATTGAAAATAAAGTAGAAATAATTGAAAGTAGTTCTTTTGATAATGTAAAAGGTGACTTTGATATAGTATTAACAAATCCACCTATAAGAGCAGGAAAAAAAATTGTCCATCAAATAATGATAGATAGTTTTAATCATCTTAACGAGTCAGGAGAACTATGGGTTGTTATTCAGAAAAAACAAGGAATGGCAAGTTGTAAAAAACTTCTTGAAGAAACTTTTTCTTTTGTGGAAGTTATCGTAAAAAACAAAGGATACTATATTTTGAAAGCCTCAAAATAATTGACAACTTGCTATAACTATGATAAAATGATAAATTGCAAGTAATTCTATTTTCTAGTAAATGGAATTGCAAAAATTATATAGTAATTAAGAGAAAATAGTATATTTTCTTTTTAGTTTTATAAGAGAAAAGCTGAGAGGTGACACAGTTGCAAAAAGTTAAATTTGGTAAGCACAGACAAAGACGTAGCTATGCTAGAATATCAGAGGTAATTGATTTACCGGACTTAATTGAGATTCAGACATTATCTTATGAAAAATTTTTAGAAACTGGTATAAAAGAAGTTTTTAGAGATGTTTCACCAATTGAAGGTAATAATGATAAATTAAGCTTAGAATTCATTGATTATAAATTAGGAACGCCTAAATACAGTGTTGATGAATCTAAGGAACGTGATGCTACATATTCAGCACCTTTAAGAGTGCGAGTACGTTTGATTAATAAAGAACGTGACGAAATTAAAGAACAAGAAGTATTTATGGGTGAGTTACCATTGATGACAGAAACTGGAACGTTTATTATCAATGGAGCAGAGCGTGTAATTGTATCTCAATTAGTGCGTTCACCTTCTGTTTACTTTACAGAAGACGATAAATTAAAAATTAAAAATATTCCTAATGCTTATAAAACAACTGTTATTCCTAACAGGGGTGCTTGGTTAGAGTTTGAGAAAGATATAAAAGGTCTAGCATACGCTCGTATAGATAGAACTAGAAAAATACCTTTGACAACGCTTATTAGAGCACTAGGTTTTGAATCTGATGAAGCAATAGTTAAATTGTTTGGTGAGGATACAGAACTTCTAAATACTTTGGAAAAAGATGAAAACTTAGACACGGGAACAGCATTAAAAGTTATTTACGATAAACTACGTCCAGGAGAGCCTGCAAACGTAGAGACAGCGAAAGCTACATTACATGGTCGTTTCTTTGACCCAAGAAGATACGATTTAGCTAAAGTAGGGCGCTATAAATTAAATAATAAACTTCATGTTGGAGAAAGATTAGAAAACCAAATTCTAGTAGAACCAATCGTTGATACAGAAACAGGTGAAATTTTAGTAGAAAAAGGAACTAAATTAACTCGTGAAATTATTGATGGTATCTACGAGGAACTGGGAACTACTGCTAACGTTGTAGAGTTTGATATGAATGAATCATTAGATGGCACTGATAGTTTGAAATTGCAACTTTTCAAAGTTGTAAATCAAGTTAAAGTTGGTAATGAGTTTAACATAGATGAACTTACTAATGATCAAATCCTTCATGTTATCGGTAATGGTGCGCCAAACAAAGATATATTAACATTAACAATCGCAGATATCGTTGCAAGTATCAACTACTATTTATTATTAATTAGAAATAGAAGGAATAGTGATGGATTCGAATATGAATTAATTGGCCGCGTTGATGATATTGACCATCTTGGTAATCGTCGTCTTCGTTGTATTGGTGAGTTGTTACAAAATCAAATTCGTGTTGGTATTTCTCGTATGGAGCGTGTTGTACGTGAGCGTATGAGTATTCAAGATACTAATGAAATTACACCTCAACAATTGATTAATGTTCGCCCAGTAACGGCAATTATTAAAGAATTCTTTGGAAGTTCTCAACTTTCACAATTCATGGATCAAACTAACCCATTAAGTGAGCTTACTCACAAACGCCGTTTATCAGCGCTTGGACCTGGTGGTCTAACGAGAGAACGTGCAGGAATGGAAGTGCGTGACGTTCACTATTCACACTATGGTCGTATGTGTCCAATTGAAACGCCAGAGGGTCCTAATATCGGATTGATTAACTCACTTTCATCATTTGCTCGTATTAATGAATTTGGATTTATAATGACTCCATATAGAAAAGTAGAAGTTGATAAAGATGGGCGTCCATATGTAACAGAAAATGTTCAGTATTTAACAGCTGATCAAGAAGATAAATACGTAGTAGCACAATCAAATTCAAATATAGATAAGAATGGATATTTCTTAGACGATGAAGTGGTTTGTCGTTTTAGAGGAGACAATACAGTTAAACCAAAAGAAATGATGAATTATATGGATGTTTCTCCAAAACAAGTAGTGTCGGCTGCAACAGCATGTATACCGTTCTTAGAAAATGACGACTCTAACCGTGCGCTAATGGGAGCGAACATGCAACGTCAAGCAGTGCCTTTAATGTTAACAGAGGCACCATTTGTTGGAACAGGAATGGAGCATCTTGCAGCACGAGACTCGGGAGCTGCAGTAATTGCTAAGTATCCTGGTATTGTAGAGTATGTAGACGGAGCTAAAATTAAAGTTCGTCGAATTGAAACTTTAGATGGAAAAGAAATACAAGGTGATTTAGATACTTATGTAGTTCATAAATTTGTTCGTTCTAATCACAGTACATCATACAACCAAAAACCAATTGTAAAAGTTGGTGATAGAGTAGAACCTAAAGATATTCTTGCTGATGGTCCTTCTATGGATAAAGGTGAATTAGCCTTAGGTAAAAACTTAGTTGTAGCATTCGTAAACTGGGATGGATATAACTATGAGGATGCTGTTATTATGAGTGAACGTCTTGTAAAAGATGATGTTTATACTTCTATTCACGTGGAAGAATATGAAACAGATGCGCGAGATACAAAATTAGGACCAGAAGAAATTACACGAGAAATTCCTAATGTGGGGGAAAATGCATTAAGAAATCTTGATGCACGTGGTATTATTCGTATTGGTGCTGAAGTTAAAGACGGTGATATCTTAGTTGGTAAAGTAACTCCAAAAGGATTAACTGAACAGACTCCAGAAGAAAAATTATTATATGCTATTTTTGGTGCGAAGTCTAAAGAAGTACGTGATACTTCATTACGTGTACCACACGGAGCAGACGGAGTAGTAGCAGATGTTAAAATTTTCAAACGTGAAGACGGAGCAGAATTAGCTAACGGCGTAAATGAACTTGTTCGAGTATTTATCGTTCAAAAACGTAAGATTCGCGTTGGGGATAAAATGGCCGGTCGTCATGGTAACAAAGGGGTTATCTCTAATATCTTACCTGAAGAAGACATGCCATATTTACCAGATGGAACACCTGTAGATGTTATGTTAAACCCACTAGGGGTACCATCTCGTATGAATATTGGACAAGTATTAGAGCTTCACTTAGGAATGGCTGCTAAACAGTTGGGTATTCATGTTGCTACTCCAGTATTTGACGGGGCTAATGATGATGATGTTTGGGCAACTATCGCAGAAGCAGGAATGGCTAAAGATGCCAAGACTGTTCTTTATGATGGACGCACAGGTGAACCATTTGACAGCCGTGTATCTGTTGGTGTAATGTACATGATTAAACTTGCACACATGGTTGATGATAAACTTCACGCACGTTCAATTGGACCATACTCACTAGTTACTCAACAACCATTAGGTGGTAAAGCACAATTTGGTGGACAAAGATTTGGTGAGATGGAGGTATGGGCATTAGAAGCTTATGGTGCTGCTTATACTCTTCAAGAAATTTTAACATATAAATCAGATGATACTAACGGTCGAGTGAAAACATATGAAGCTATCGTTAAAGGTGAAAATATTCCAAGACCTGGAGTTCCTGAATCATTCCGTGTTCTTATGAAAGAACTACAAGCTTTAGGTATGGACTTTAGAGTAATGGATAAAGATGATAACGAAGTGGATATGGGTGATATTGATTTAGGAGATACTATAGAATATCATGGTTCTCATGAGAATAAAGAAAACGATAGGGAAAATGATGTGCAAGAAGAATCAAAAGCTGAAAGCGATGAGACTTCAGGTTATGAAAATTTAGCTAACTTATTATTATCAGATACAGATGAGTATGATGATGTAGAAGAAGATAGTGAGCCAAGCGAAGAATCTTCAGGTTATGCGGCTTTAGCTGATATATTACTATCAGATATAGATGAATATGCCGATGTAGAAGATACTGATGAAGAATAATATGAATTTTACAATTAATCACAAAGAACTATTCAAGGCTATTATACAAAAAAATAAAGGAGGTATGCTCCTTGATAGACGTAAATAATTTTGCATATATGAAAATTAGTTTAGCTTCTCCTGAAAAGATTAGAAGTTGGTCTTATGGAGAGGTTAAGAAACCAGAAACTATTAACTATAGAACTTTAAAACCAGAAAATGATGGGCTATTCTGTGAAAGAATATTTGGTCCTACAAAAGACTGGGAATGTGCTTGTGGAAAGTATAAGAGAGTAAGATATAAAAACATAAAATGTGATAAATGTGGTGTAGACGTTACTTTGGCAAAAGTGCGTCGTGAAAGAATGGGGCACTTAGAGTTAGCTGCCCCAGTCAGCCATATTTGGTATTTTAAAGGTATTCCAAGTAGAATGGGACTATTGTTAGACCTTAGTCCAAGACAACTTGAAGAAGTTATC
Organism: Gemella sp. 27098_8_92; assembly: GCF_041433685.1. Lineage (NCBI taxonomy): Bacteria > Bacillati > Bacillota > Bacilli > Caryophanales > Gemellaceae > Gemella > Gemella sp. 27098_8_92. The sequence continues at coordinate 199,021 of NZ_JAPWBZ010000001.1, read as the reverse complement.
TATTTTGCTTCTTATATTGTAATTGATCCAGGTGAAACTGACTTTATGAAGAAACAAATTGTTTCTGAACGTGAAGTTCGTGAAGCGCGTAGCACTTTTGGAGCTAACTCATTCGTAGCAAAAATGGGAGCGGAAGCAATCCATGACCTGTTAACTGAGTTAGATATCGAAAAAGAACTAAAAGACTTAAAAAATGAACTTAAAGAATTAAGTGAAAGTAATTATAAATCAGGACAAAAAGTTGTTAAAATTATTAAACGTGTGGAAGTATTTGAAGCGTTCAAAAATTCTGGGAATAAACCAGAATGGATGATCATGACAGTACTACCAGTTATTCCACCAGAACTTAGACCAATGGTTCAATTAGATGGTGGTAGATTTGCAACAAGTGATCTTAATGATTTATACAGACGTGTAATTAACCGTAATAATCGTTTGAAAAAACTTATTGAGCTTAAAGCTCCGGGGTTAATTGTACAAAATGAAAAACGTATGTTACAAGAAGCAGTTGATGCTTTAATTGATAACGGACGTCGTGGTCGTCCAGTAACAGGGCCAGGTAATAGAACACTTAAATCATTATCTAATATGTTAAAAGGTAAACATGGGCGTTTCCGTCAAAACTTATTAGGTAAACGTGTTGACTACTCTGGGCGTTCTGTAATAGTAGTTGGTCCAAACTTAAAAATGTACCAATGTGGATTACCAAAAGAAATGGCGCTTGAATTATTTAAACCATTTGTAATGCGTGAATTAGTAAAACGCGAATTAGCAAACAACATTAAAAATGCAAAAAATCAAATCGAAAAAATGGAAGATCATGTTTGGGATATTCTAGAAGATATTATAAAAGAGCACCCAGTACTACTTAACCGTGCTCCGACTCTACACAGACTTGGTATCCAAGCGTTTGAACCAATTTTAGTTGAAGGACGTGCAATTCGTCTTCACCCTCTTGTTACAACAGCATTCAACGCTGACTTTGATGGTGACCAAATGGCCGTACACGTACCTTTATCAAAAGAAGCGCAAGCAGAAGCGCGTATGTTAATGTTAGCAGCTCAAAATATTCTTAACCCTAAAGATGGGAAACCAGTTGTTACACCATCTCAGGATATGGTACTTGGTAACTACTACCTAACACTAGAAAGACCAGGTGCAGTTGGGGAAGGTATGATTTTTAAAGATGCGGATGAAGCAAGAATGGCATATCAAAATGGATATATCCACTTGCATACACGTGTAGGTATTATGGCTAAGTCATTTGAAAATCCTACATTCACAGAAGAACAAAATAAAAAATTACTTATTACAACTATTGGTAAGGTAATTTTCAACGATATTCTTCCTGAAGGATTCCCATATTTAAATGAACCTACTAAAGAAAACTTAGAAACTGCAACACCAGATAAATACTTTGTAGCTCCATCTGAACTAACAGAAAGTGGCTTAAAAGGATATATTGAGGAAAAAGAACCTGTAACACCATTCAAAAAAGGTTTCTTATCAAAAATTATCTCTGAAATATTTAATAGATTCCACATTACTGAAACATCAATGATGTTAGACAGAATGAAAGATTTAGGATTTAAATATTCTTCAAGAGCGGGTATTACAGTAGGGGTTAGTGATGTATTTGTCCTACCTAACAAATATGAAATATTAGCTGAATCACAAGAAAATGTTGATAAGATTACTAATCTGTTTAGACGTGGATTATTAACAGAAGAGGAGCGATATCAAAACGTTATTGCACAATGGGCAAAAGCAAAAGATATCATTCAAGATCAACTTATGGACTCTCTTCCAGCTACAAACCCAATTTATATGATGAGTGATTCTGGAGCACGTGGTAATGCATCAAACTTTACACAGCTTGCCGGAATGCGTGGATTGATGGCTTCACCATCAGGGCGTATTATGGAAATGCCAGTTCGTTCATCATTTAAAGAAGGATTAACAGTATTAGAATACTTTATTTCTTCACACGGAGCACGTAAAGGTCTTGCAGATACAGCTCTTAAAACAGCCGATTCAGGGTACTTAACTCGTCGTCTAGTTGATGTTGCACAAGATGTTATCGTTCGTGAAAATGACTGTGGAACTTCTCGTGGTTTACGTGTAACAGCACTGAAAAATGGTACAGATGAAATCGAGAGCTTACAAGAACGTCTTGAAGGTAGATACAGTAAAGAAACTGTTGTTCATCCAGAAACAGGTAAAGTACTTGTTGAAGATGGAGAATTAATTACATTAGATACTGCAAAAGCAATCGAGGCAGCAGGTGTTGAAAGTGTTGTCATCCGTTCAGCATTCACATGTAATAGCCGTCACGGTGTTTGTGAAAAATGTTATGGTAAAAACTTAGCAACAGGTGAAAAAGTTGAAGTTGGAGAAGCAGTAGGTACTATTGCAGCTCAATCAATTGGGGAACCTGGTACACAGCTTACAATGCGTACATTCCATACAGGAGGGGTTGCTGGTGCCGATATTACCCAAGGGTTACCTCGTATTCAAGAGTTATTTGAAGCACGTAATCCAAAAGGTAAGGCACTAATCTCAGAAGTTGATGGAACAGTTACTAAAGTAGAAGTAGATACTAACCATGTTCGTAGAATCTATGTTCTAAGTGAAATTGGTGAAGAAAGAGAATACCAAGACTATGGTGCAAGCCGTATGTTAGTAAAACAAGATGATAAAGTTAAACGTGGACAAGCATTAACGGAAGGTTCTATTGAACCAAAAGAATTATTAGCTATTGCAGGGCTAGAAGCTGTACAAAGTTATTTATTAACTGAGGTACAAAAAGTTTACCGTATGCAAGGGGTAGAAATCAGTGACAAGCACGTAGAGGTTATGGTTCGTCAAATGTTAAGAAAAGTACGCGTAATCAATGCGGGAGATACTGATTTACTTCCAGGTTCACTAGTAGATATTCACAAATTTACTGATGAGAACAAACGAATCCTTGAAAAACGTGGGAACATGGCTACGGCTAAACCAGTTATTCTGGGGATTACAAAAGCATCTCTTGAAACAGAAAGCTTCTTATCAGCAGCATCATTCCAAGAAACAACACGCGTTCTTACAGATGCAGCAGTTAAAGGAAAAGTTGATAAACTTATGGGGCTTAAAGAAAATGTTATTATAGGTAAATTAATTCCAGCAGGAACAGGTATGCTAAGATATAATAATATTGATATAGACTCAGAAGAGGATTCTGATAAGCCAATTGAAGAAGAATTACAAGAAGAATTAGATGCTATTTAATAAAAATATGTAGAGTCAATAGAAATATATCAAAAAATTATATATTTCTATTGACAAAACTAAAAAATAAATGTAAAATGAATAATGTTGAATACAAAAGTAGAAGCACCCGTTTCTCACCTGCCAATTTTGATTGTTCAGGTCTATGTAGATGAAATGTAGAATTTTATGCTGGGTGTTTTGCACCCAGTTTTTTTAGTACTTTTAGTATTTAATGAAATTTATAAATAGGAGGTGCTGATCATTAGTAAAGATACTGCACAAGTAAATGAAGGTATTAAAGCGAAAGAGTTTCTTTTAATTAGTCAAAATGGAGAACAATTAGGAGTTAAAACAAAGGCAGAAGCGATGCAAATTGCAGAACGTATGAATTTGGATGTAGTCTTAGTAGCTCCAAATGCTAAAACACCTGTTGCGAAAATTATGAATTATGGTAAATTCAAATTTGAACAACAAAAGAAAGAAAAAGAAGCACGTAAGAAACAAAAAATCGTGACAACAAAAGAGATAAGATTATCTCCAACGATTGAAAAACATGATTTTGAAACTAAGTTGAAAAATGCACGTAAATTCTTAGCAAAAGAAGACAAAGTTAAAGTTTCTATTCGTTTTAAAGGGAGAGCAATCACCCATAAAGAAATTGGACAGAAAGTTTTAGAAAACTTTTCTAACGAAGCTAGCGATATAGCTACTGTCGAACAAAAGCCTAAAATGGAAGGTCGCAGTATGTTTTTAGTTCTAGCACCCAAAAAAGAGAAATAAAGGTTTAATATAGGAGGAATTTGATAATGCCAAAAATGAAATCTCACCGTGGTTTAGCAAAACGTGTGAAAAAAACAGCTAGCGGTAAATTAAAACGTAGCCGTGCTTATACTTCTCACTGGTTTTCAAGAAAAACTACTAAACAAAAACGTCACTTACGTAAAGCTTCATTAGTATCTCGTGGTGATTACAAACGTATTAGAACTTTATTAGTTAAATAATATTAAAGAAGATTAATTATAGCGTAGATACTTATTTAAGTTATACATAAGGAGGAATTTGATATGCCACGTGTTAAAGGTGGAACTGTGACTCGTCGTCGCCGTAAAAAAGTTTTAAAACTAGCTAAAGGATATTTTGGTTCAAAACATACATTATTCAAAGTTGCTAAGCAACAAGTTATGAAATCTGGTATGTATGCGTTTAGAGACCGTCGTCAAACTAAACGTAATTTCAGAAGATTATGGATCGTTCGTATTAATGCAGCTGCAAGATTAAATGGGTTATCTTACAGTCGTCTAATGAACGGACTTAAAGTTGCTGGTATCGATATTAACAGAAAAATGTTGTCAGAAATCGCTATCCACGATGCAGCAGCATTCACAAGTATTTGTGAACAAGCTAAAGCAGCTTTAGCTAAATAATTAATTTAAAGCTAACTACATAATTGTGTAGTTGGCTTTTTTTATAGTTTATTTTAATATAGGCCAAAGAAAACCAATATAAAGTTTAGTGTTAAACTTTAATATGTTTGTGTGTTAAGAGTGAATAATTTACTGTAAATTATAAAAGTTTTAGAATAAATATATAATATAAAATTTCATACTAAAATAATATTTTAATAACTAAATATTTAAATAAATTATTAAAATTTAATTAATAATATAATATATTTTATATAGAAATTAATAATATTAGTGGGTGAAAAAATAGCCCAGTTCTGCAATAAGATTCATATGTAAAGTATTATTTCTGTTGCCAGTTTCTTGAAAAAAAAGCTGTTTTCTGATATAATTATAAGGTATAAAATATATTTATATACATAAAGTTTCATTTCAAATCAATTTGGAGGTGTAAAATGAAAAAAGTTTTTATTAATAGTGAATATATTACACTGTCTCAATTTTTAAAACTAGAGGGTTTTATTGCTTCAGGAGGCGAAGCTAAATATTTCTTAAAAGAAGTAGAAGTAGAGTTAAATAATGCATTCGAAGACAGACGAGGTAAGAAGCTATATACTGATGATGTTATTAAAATAGATGGACAAGAGTTTATTATAGTTAATGAAAATTAGAGAGTTAAAACTATTATATTTTCGTAACTACACATCTTTAAATATAGCAACACATCCATCCCTTAATATTTTTTTTGGTGATAATGCTAATGGAAAGACTAATATAGTTGAATCTATTTTTTGTTTGTCTTTGGGAAAAAGTTATCGAACAAAAAGTGATACCGAGTGTATTATGTTTGGAAAAGATGCAGCAGCAATGTCATGTGTTTTAAATAAGAATAATAAAAATCTCGATATTATGCTAGGGATAAGCAATAAAGGAAAAAGTGCAAAAATTGCTGGCATAAAAAAAAATAAGCTAACGGAGTTTGTAGGAGAATTAAATGTAGTCTTATTTTCTCCAGAAGATTTACAAATAGTAAAAGGATCTCCATCGCTAAGAAGAGAGTTTATTAATAGAGAATTTTATCAGTTTTCTCGCATATATCATAAATATCATTTAATGTATCAACACCTTCTGAAACAGAGGAATTCTTATTTAAAAGACATGAAAAAGAATCCTAAAGATGAAATAAGTCTTACGTATTTAGAAACACTTACCAGTCAGTTAGTAAAAATAGCAATGTATATTACTCGAGAACGAGTTTCGTTTGTAAAAGATATAGCTAAGCTTGCTTATGAGAATATGTTGAATATTTCTAACGGTAATGAGATTTTGGAAATTAAGTATAAGAGTTCGATTTTGGATGTTCTAGGAGTCTCTAGTGTTTCAGATGCTAAATTTAGTGAAGAAAATATTGTCGAGTTAATGATGAAAAAATCTTTCGATGATATAATGCGTGGTAATACTAAAATCGGACCGCATCAAGATGACTTAGAGTTCTTTATAAATAATCTTGAAGCAAGAACATATGCGTCTCAAGGCCAACAACGTAGCATAGTGTTGTCACTTAAGCTTTCAGAAATACATTATTTAAAACAAAAAACAGGAGATTATCCTATACTTTTATTAGATGATGTATTAAGTGAGTTAGACAAAAATAGACAGTTAAAATTATTAGATGCAATTGATGAAAATGTACAAACATTTATAACAACACCATCCATAACAGATATAAAGGAAGATTTATTAGAAAAAGCAAAAGTATTCAAAATAGACAATGGTAATATTAATGTATTTTTGCCAAAATAGTTATTAAAACAATAGATGATAAAAATGAAAGGAAAAATCATGGTAGAAAAAAAACAAATTCAAGAATATAATGCCGATCAGATACAGGTTCTTGAGGGATTAGAAGCTGTTCGTGTAAGACCAGGTATGTATATTGGTTCGACATCAAGCAGAGGGCTACACCATTTAGTGTGGGAAATCGTAGATAACTCTATCGATGAAGCTTTAGCAGGATACTGTAATACAATTACAGTTGCTATTGAAAAAGATAATTGGATAAGAGTAGAAGATAATGGTCGTGGTATCCCAATTGATATTCAAGAACAAACAGGAAAACCTGCACTTGAGGTAATTCTTACAGTACTACATGCCGGTGGTAAATTTGGTGGAGGAGGATATAAAGTATCTGGTGGACTTCACGGAGTTGGTGCCAGCGTTGTTAATGCTTTGTCTACTAATTTAGAAGCATATGTACATCGTGACGGTAAAATTCATTCAATGAAATTTGAACGAGGAGAAGTTGTTCAAGGAATTACAGTTATCGGTGAAACTGATAAAACGGGGACAACGGTCCGATTTAAAGCAGATCCAGAGATATTCCAAGAAACAACAGTATATGAATATGATATTTTAAGATCACGTATTAGAGAGCTTGCTTTCTTAAATAAAGGTATAACTATTGTTCTGAAAGACGAAAGAGAAAACCAAGAGAAAGAAGAAGATTTTTGTTATGAAGGTGGATTATTAGAATATGTAGAGATGTTAAATGAAAATAAAGATGCTTTACACGAAGCAATTTATGTTCATGGTGAGATGGAAGGTAAGGAAGTAGAAATCTCAATGCAGTATAATACAGGATATTCAAGTAATATTTTGAGTTATGCGAATAACATTAATACACACGAAGGTGGGACACACGAAAGTGGATTTAAAACAGCTTTAACACGTATTATAAATGCGTATGGCAAAAAGAATAAGCTAATTAAAGAAAAAGAAACACTGACTGGTGATGATGTTCGTGAAGGTTTAGTTGCAATTATTTCTATTAAACATCCGAATCCACAGTTCGAAGGACAAACAAAGACTAAATTGGGTAACTCAGAAATGAGTACAATTACCAACAAGCTATTTTCTGAAGAATTAGATAGATTCCTATTGGAAAATCCAAAAGTTGCAAAAATTATTGTAGAAAAAGGATTACAGGCTTCTCGTGCGAGAATTGCTGCTAAAAAGGCACGTGAATCCACTCGTCGTAAAAATGCTTTAGAATTCACAAACTTACCAGGTAAGCTTGCAGATTGTTCTAGTAAAGATGCAGCTGAATGTGAATTATTCCTAGTCGAAGGGGATTCTGCGGGAGGAAGTGCGAAACTTGGACGTGATAGTAAGTTCCAAGCCATATTACCATTAAAAGGTAAAATTCTTAACGTAGAAAAAGTTAGAATTGATAAAGTTTTATCAAGTGATGAAATTAGATCTCTTATAACGGCAGTAGGTATGGGAATCGGTGAAACATTAAATATGGATAAATTACGTTATCACAAAATCGTAATAATGACCGATGCCGATGTTGACGGTAGCCATATTCGTACATTATTATTGACATTCTTCTTTAGATATATGAGAGAATTAATAGATGCGGGATATGTATATATTGCAAGACCACCACTATACGGTCTGAAAGTAGGTAAAAAAGAATACTATTGTCATACAGAAGAAGAACTAAAACAACATATTGAAGAATTTGCTGGAGATAAAAAGTACGCAGTTCAACGATATAAAGGTCTTGGAGAAATGAATGCTGAAGAACTTTGGGATACAACAATGGATCCAAAACATCGTTTAATGTATCAAGTAAGTATAGGAGATGCGCAACGTGCAGATGCCGCTTTTGATACTCTAATGGGTGAAAAAGTTGAACCAAGACGTAAGTTTATTGAAGAAAATGCCTTAAATGTTATAAACTTAGACATTTAGTAAGAAAGGATAAAACATGGAAGATAATAAAAATAATATTACCTTGAGAAATATAACAACTGAAATTGAAAATTCATTTTTAGATTATTCAATGAGTGTTATTGTTTCACGTGCCTTGCCAGATGTAAGAGATGGGTTAAAACCAGTTCATAGAAGAATATTATATGCATTTAATGAACTAGGATTAACTCATGACAAGCCGTATAGAAAAAGTGCTGCTGTTGTAGGGGAAGTTATGGCGAAATATCACCCTCATGGTGACTCGGCAACATATGGAACAATAGTTCGTCTTGCTCAAGATTTTAACAGTAGATATCCAATGGTAGATGGACAAGGGAACTTTGGATCTATCGATGGTGATGGAGCAGCGGCAATGCGTTATACAGAAGCTAGAATGAGTAAAATAGCTTCAGAAATGCTGAGAGACATCAACAAAGATACTGTTGATATGCAAGAAAACTACGATGGGACTAAACAAGAACCAAAAGTATTACCTGCTCGCATACCTAATTTACTAGTAAACGGTAGTAGTGGTATTGCTGTAGGTATGGCTACTAATATTCCACCACATAATCTTGGAGAAGTCATTGATGGAGTAGTAGCTCTTGCAGATAACTCTGAAATTACTATTGCGGAACTTATGACTAAAATTAAAGGACCAGATTTTCCAACTGGAGCACACCTGTTAGGGCGTAGTGGAATAGTTAAAGCATATACTACAGGTCGTGGTTCTATAGTTATGCGTGGTAAAACAGAAATCGAGCAAATGAAAAATGGTAAGGAACGTATTGTAATAACAGAAATTCCTTATCAAGTTAATAAAGCAAAATTAGTGGAAAAAATTGCTGAATTGGCCCGAGACAAAAAAATTGAAGGTGTAACAGATTTAAGAGACGAGAGTAATCTAAAAGGAATGCGTATCGTGATCGAACTTCGTCGAGATGTAAACAGCAATGTTATTTTAAATAATCTTTATAAATTAACACCACTTCAAAGTTCTTTTGGTGTTAATATGATTGCCCTTGTTAATGGGGTTCCCAAATTACTTAACTTAAAAGAAGCGTTATATCATTATCTAGAGCATCAAAAAGAAGTAGTTGTTCGTAGAACTAGATTCGATTTAAATAAAGCAAAAGCTCGTGCTCACATTTTAGAAGGATTAAGAATTGCGTTAGATAACATAGATAGAATTATTAGCTTAATTCGTGGTTCACAAACTACAGAAGAAGCTAAAATAGGCTTAATGGAACAATTTTCATTAACAGATGTTCAAGCACAAGCGATTTTAGATATGCGTCTTCAAAGACTTACTGGTTTAGAACGCGATAAGATTGAAGAAGAATATAAAAAACTTATGGAACTTATTGCTGATTTAGAAGATATACTTGCTAAGCCAGAGCGCGTAATTGAGATAGTAAAAGAAGAACTATTAGAAATTAAAGATAAATATGGTGATAAACGTCGAAGTGTTATAATTGAAGGACAAATTGATCAAATCGATAATGAAGATTTAATTGAAAAAGAGCAAATAATTATAACTTTATCACATAATCAATATATTAAACGTCTAGCAGCAAGTACTTATAAGAGTCAAGGCCGTGGAGGACGAGGTGTTAATGGTATGACTACTAATGATGAGGATAACGTAGCTTATATGCTAAGTTGTTCAACTCATGATCATATTTTATTCTTCACCGATAAAGGAAAAGTATATACTCTTAAAGGTTATGAAATTAATCAAATGAGTCGTCAGTCTAAAGGTATACCGATTATTAATCTACTTGAAATAGAAAAAGAAGAAAAAGTAAATTCTATTATTGCTATTTCTGATCTTCAAGAAGAGGACACAAGCCTAATCTTCTCAACTAAGTTTGGTATTATTAAAAAATCTAAATTAGGAGATTATGCAAGTATCTTGAAAAAAGGTAAAATAGCACTTAAATTGGATGATGGTGATTCATTAATTGATGTTCAAAGAATTACTGATGATCAAGACATTATGATTGTAACTGCAAATGGTCAAGCAATTAGAATTAATGCTAAAAAAGTACGTCAAATGGGACGTGTTAGCCGTGGTGTTAAAGGTATAACACTTTCTCCAGATGATTATGTAGTAGGTATGGAAGTGGTAGACGAATCTAAGAAAATTTTAACTGTAACAGAAAATGGTATTGGTAAAATTTCTAAATCTACAGAGTTTAATGTAATTAACCGTGGTGGTAAAGGTGTTAAAGTAGCGAAAGTTACTAAGAAAACTGGTAAAATAGTTGCGGTTAAATCAATAACTGGAAACGAAGACTTGATGATTATGACAGATCAAGGAATAATTATTAGAATAGATATTTCTACTATTAGTACCTTAGGAAGAACTGCTACAGGAGTTAAAGTAATTAACTTAGTTGACGATCAAAAAGTAGCAACGGTGACATTAGCAGAAAAAGAAGAAAATTATGAAGATGATTAAGAAGTACCCGAAAAGCATTTTAGCTTTTCGGGTATTTTTCTAAAATAAGAACATTAGTAAAAAAAATTTATAAAAAGTTAGTAATTTAATAAAAAAACATAGAAAAATCTTCCAAAGCAATTGTTTTATATAGAAAAAAGTTTTATAATGGAATATGTGGCTATTGTTGATAATAAAATTACAATGGTAATCTTATTATCAAAATCAAAGTAAGGAGTAGTTTAATGCAAAGTAAAAGACTAGAAAGTAATGTAAATGAAAATATTGTACATGAAGAAATAGAAATATTAACACAAATTTTGTTGAAGGCAACAGAGAAGATGACTTCAAAAGAGACTTTTAATAAAATTATCGAATTAAAACGATTAGCTGATAATAAAGAGTATGAACAATTAAACAAAATTATAAAAAGTTTAAATCAAGAAGAGATGGAAATAGTAGCTAACTTTTTCTCTACGTTACCGTTATTAATCAATATTTCAGAAGATGTTGATTTAGCTTATGAGGTAAACTATAAAAATAATTCTGGAGAAACTTATGTAGGAAAATTATCTGATTCAATGTCTAAATTAAAAGATGCTAATATTTTGGAAAATATTAATGTAGTACCTGTTTTAACAGCGCATCCTACCCAAGTTCAAAGAAAAACAATTCTAGATTTAACAGAAAAACTACATAACTTATTAAGAAAACATCGTGATGTTAAAAATGGACTAATTAATAAAAATAAATGGTATAATGATTTACAAAAACACATTGAAATTTTGTTACAAAGTGATATAATTCGTGAAAAAAAATTAAAAGTAGTTAACGAAATTACGAATGTACTAGAGTATTATAATTTATCATTTATAAAAGCTATCTCTAAACTTATGACTGAATATAAAAACTTGTTAAAAGAACATAATATACCATTGGAAAATGAAGCTCCTATAACTATGGGGATGTGGATAGGTGGAGATAGAGATGGAAATCCCTACGTAACAGCAGAAACACTAAAACTGTCTGCTATGAAGCAATGTGATTTAATCACAAATTATTATTTGAATAAGTTAGATAATTTGTATCGTACATTTTCTATGTCATCGCAATTGATAGGAGAAAGTGAAGCACTTCGTGAGCTTGCCAATAAGTCTTTAGATTTATCAGAATATAGAGAAAAAGAATTTTATAGAAAAGCTATATTTTATGTAAGATGTAAATTAGAAAATACTCGTGAATATTTATTAAATGATACAATACATGGTGATATTTACTTAAGTGCTGAGGATTTCGAAAAAGATTTAAAAATTATGGAAAAATCTCTTTTAGAGAATAAAGGGGAAATTTTAATAACTGGAGAATTTGAAGAATTATTGAATGTAGTTAAAATCTTTGGATTTTATCTGGCAAGCATTGATATGCGTCAAGATTCTAGTGTTCATGAGGCATGTGTAGCGGAACTTCTAAAATGTGCTAATATTGAACAAAATTATAATTTATTATCAGAAGAGGAAAAATGCAAATTACTATTGAGACAGTTAAATGAAGATCCACGACCTCTTAGTATAGGGGACGATAGCAGGCAATCTGAAGAATTGAAAAAAGAACTTGAAATTTTCCGTACAGCAAAATATTTAAAAGATAAACTAGGAAACAATGTAATACGTCAAAATATTATATCTCATACTACAAGTATTTCAGATTTGTTAGAACTTGCAATAATGTTGAAAGAAGTAGGGTTAGTAGGAAAAGATTTTGCAAGGTTACAGTTAGTACCATTATTTGAAACTATAGAAGATTTAGAAAATTCTTATGAAATTATGGATAATTATTTAAATCTTGATATTGTGAAAAAATGGGTTAGTGATAATAAAAATTATCAGGAAATTATGTTAGGATATTCTGATAGTAATAAAGATGGTGGATATTTATCATCTGGATGGTCACTATATAAGGCCCAACAAGAATTATCATCGCTTGGAGAAAAGTATGGTATAAAAATTACATTCTTCCATGGTCGTGGAGGTACAGTAGGTCGTGGAGGCGGACCAAGTTATGATGCAATTATTTCTCAACCACTAGGTAGTGTTCAAGATAGAATACGTCTTACAGAACAAGGAGAGATTATTGCAGCTAAATACGGTAATAGTGATGCAGCATATTACAACTTAGAAGCGCTGTTTTCTGCGGTGATTCAAAGAATGAATGCTGATAAAGTTAACACAGATATTAGAGATATTCCAGAAATTCAAGTTATAATGGATGAAATTGTGGCGAATAGTTATGAAGCATACCGTAAACTTGTATTTGAAAATCCGAATTTCTATAACTATTTCTTTGAAGCAACGCCAATTAAAGAAATTTCAAGCCTAAATATAGGTTCTCGCCCAGCTTCACGTAAAAAAATTACAGATATTGGGGGATTAAGAGCCATTCCTTGGGTATTCTCATGGTCCCAAAGTAGAATAATGCTGCCAGGGTGGTACGGAGTAGGGACTGCATTTTCAAACTTTATTAATAAAGATAAAGAAAATATTGATAAACTCCGCAGTATGTATAAAAATTGGCCGTTCTTTACATCGCTACTATCAAATGTAGATATGGTTATGTCAAAATCAGATATGGGAATAGCAAAAGAATATGCAAATCTTTGTAAGGATCAAAAAACAAAACAGGTATATGATGAAATTTTAAAAGAATGGCAACTAACAAAAGAGGTAGTTTTAAAAATTTCGGAACATAAAGAATTTTTAGAAGATAATACATATCTAACTAAAAGTTTAGATAATAGGTTACAATACTTCAATACATTAAACTATTTACAAATAGAATTAATAAAACGTGCTAGAGAAGGTAAGCTTCCGGAATCACAGGTTAACACTATTCATATTACTATTAATGGAATAGCAACAGGGCTAAGAAACTCAGGATAATAAAAAAACTTTCGCAGTTAGAATTACAAACTGCGAAAGTTTTTTTATTTAATTTTAACAGCTATATAACTACTTGGTGGAATTACTACACCATATGGAGTGACGTATATTTTATTATTTCCAAATATTTTTTCTCCATTATATTCTGGTATAAAATGTGCTTTGTTATCTAGATTAATAATACAAAGAATATCATTCCTACGGTATGCGATACATTTGTCAGCAATATAACTCATTTCGAATCCAGTTATGAAGTTTTCTTTATTATTATGTCTAAAATTAGACAGCTCTATATAGTAATTTAGTAGATCAGAATCTTTTTTATCGTGAGCAAAACCTAAACGATTGTATGGATCTCTAAAGCCATACATACCAATTTCATCTCCATAGTAAATACATGGGACACCAGGTAATGTAAATTGAATAAAACTTGCAAATTTTAATAGTTCTCGAGCTTTAGTATATTGTTCATCTGATAATTTGTATGTTGGACGTTCATTTACTGGAATACTTTCTGGATTATCAAATGCAAGTAAAGTAAGCACACGTTCAGTATCATGACTATCTAATAGGTTCATAATGCAATCAAGAGCGGGTTGTGGATAGTTTTCTACCAGTTTTAATATTTCAACTGAGAATTTCTTGGCATCATTGTACTTAACAAAATTAATAATTGCATCTTTCCAAGGATAATTCATAACACTATCAAGTTGTTTTCCTAAGAAATAGCGTCGGCGTGTATTATAAGAAATTTTATTCGTTGCATCTTCCCAAACTTCTCCGATAATTAAGGCGTCTTTATCATAATATTTCGCTGTTTCGCGAATACGATCAAGGAATTCATCAGGAAACTCGTCAGCCACGTCAAGTCGCCAACCAGAGATACCTAACTTTTGCCAAAAATTGACAACGCCAGTATCTTTATTATTAATAAAGTCACTATATTCTTTATTTTCTTTTACTACAGTTGGTAAATTATCAAATCCCCACCAAGAATGATATTCATTAGGGAAATTAATAAAGTTAAACCAAGAATAATAAGGGGATTCTTTTGAATTAAAAGATCCTATGCTATCATAGTGGTTATATCTGTTAAAGTAAATACTATCAGAGCCTGTGTGACTGAAGACACCATCTAAAATTATTTTAATATTGTCTTGTTTAAAGTTGTTACAAAATTCTTCAAATTGATCATTTGTTCCAAAATATGGATCCACTTTAAAATAATCTGAAGTAGAATAACGGTGATTTTCAGGGCTTTCGACTATTGGATTTAGATAAATACTTTCTATATTTAATTTTTTGAAATAATCTTTTTCTTCTTCAATACCTAGCAAATTACCCATTAGGAAATCTTTAGCGCCATAGTCTTTATGTGTTATTGATGAATGGGGGATAGCATCCCATGATTTATGTCTGATTCGAATATCTTCATTTTTTGCAGCAGGTGCGACATATTTTTCGCTACGTTTAAACCTATCAGGAAAAATTTGGTACATTATAGAACCTTTATACCAATCAGGAGTGGTAAAGTTTTCATCATAGACTGTCAATTGCCAATCAGGTAATTCGCTATTTTCACGTACTAATTTAGCATCTAAATTATCATTTTTCAAATAAGCGGTGAAACTATCAAATACAACTTCAAAATGATAAAAATATAATCCTATATCAAAACCACCGAAGTCAACAAAATATTTTGAATAATTAGATGAGTTTTTCTCAAGAAAAGTTAAGCTTTTAGAAAATGAAATTCCTGTAAATTCATTTTTTATTACTATTCTAAAATCATTAAAGTAAAAATCATCTCTAATTAACACTTCAAATTTTAAACTTTGTTTGTTTATAATTGCTCCATGAGGAAACTTGTTATAAATGGGGTTAAAAATAATCATAATTTTATTTTCTCCATTAATGTAATATTTTTTGCATTAAATTTATATGTGAATTTTTCAACAATATAATTGTAATATAAAATAATATTATTGTAAATTAATTGAATGCGAAAATATAAAAAAACTTTTATATATTTTTTATTTTGTAAGTATAAAAAGCAATCATCATTTTGCAAGAAAACATTTACAGAAATTGGGGTATGTGTTATAATATAAGTATAAAAAAGCAAAAGAAATCCAATAATATAGTAATTAAATTTATTTATTATTTTAATATTTCTTTTTTTTATAGCAAAAGAAAACGTTTACTTTAATTGGAAAAGGGGGGTTATATAGTGAATAGTATGGCGGAATACTTATTTCATGAAGGAACTAACTACCATAGTCATAAATTTTTAGGATCATTTTTAGAAGATGGAGCTTGTACCTTTAGAGTTTGGGCACCAAAAGCCAAAAAAGTTTTTGTGACAGGTGAGTTTTGTTCGTGGAATCCACATGTTTATGAAATGCAACCTTTTAATGATAAAGGAATTTATGAGATCACAGTACCTGATGTGAAACAATTTGATTCATATAAGTATATTATTGTAACAGAAAGCGGTCAGGAACTATGGAAAGCAGATCCTTATGCGGTACATGCAGAAACTAGACCTCAAACTGCATCTAAGGTTTATAGGCTTCCAAAATATGAATGGGAAGATGATAAGTGGATGGCTAAGCGAAAAGTTCCTTACCAGGAACCTATGAATATTTATGAAGTACATTTGGGATCTTGGAAACATAAAGAAAACGGCGATGAATTTAGTTATCGCGAGTTGGCAGATGAACTAGTTAACTATGTAAAAGAAATGAACTATACTCACATTGAATTACTTCCAGTAACTGAGTATCCATATGATAAATCTTGGGGTTATCAAGTAACAGGATATTTTTCACCTACATCAAGATATGGGACTCCAGAAGATTTTATGTATTTTGTTGATAAGTGTCATAAAAATAATATTGGTGTTATTCTTGATTGGGTGCCAGGACATTTTACAAAAGATGCACATGGATTATATGAATTTGATGGAACACCTTGCTATGAATATTCAGATACAAGAAAAATGGAACACGAAGGGTGGGGAACTAGAGTTTTTGACTATGGACGTAATGAAGTTAAATCATTTTTAACTTCTAGCGCAATATCTTGGATTGAAGATTATCATATTGATGGATTAAGAGTTGATGCGGTTAGTTCAATGATATTTTTAAACTATTGTCGTGATGAAGAAAAATCGGCAAGGAATATCTATGGAGGTTTTGAAAATTTAGAAGCGATAGATTTTCTAAAAAATCTAAATCTATATGTTAAAGAAAATTATTCTGGAGTTAGTATGATTGCAGAAGAATCTACAAGTTATCCTAAAGTAACGGCCGCTGTTGAGCGCGGTGGACTTGGATTTGATTTCAAGTGGAACATGGGATGGATGAACGATAGTCTTGATTATTTAGAAGTAGACCCATTTTTTAGAAAAGGATCACATGACAAATTCACATTCTCAATGTGCTATGCCTTTTCAGAAAATTATATTTTACCAATATCTCATGATGAAGTAGTACATGGGAAAAAGTCACTTTTAGATAAAGCACCGGTAGCATATGAAGATAAATTTTCTAATTTTAAAGCATTTTTAGGTTATATGTTTGCACATCCTGGGAAAAAATTAACATTTATGGGTGTTGACATAGCACAATTTATAGAATGGGATGAAGAAAGACAACTTGATTGGTTCTTGTTACTATACCCAAAACATAGTTTTAGCCAACGTTATGTGAAAGAATTAAATGAATATTATAAATCAACACCAGCACTGTGGCAAAATGATTGTGATTGGAACGGTTTTAGATGGCATGTAGTTGATGATAATACAAATAATGTCTTTGCTTTTTCAAGAATTGATAATAGCGGAAAAGAAGTATTAGTAGTAAGTAATTTTTCAGGTCAAATATTAAAAGGTTATGAAATAGGTGTGGATACTTGGGGAAGCTACAAAATATCATTAAATTCAGATGCTAAAAAATATGATGGTACAGCATTACAAAATAGAAATCTAAAAACACTAAATAAAAAGAAAAACAATTTCCAATATACTTTGAGTGTAAATATACCACCTTATGCAACAATGTATATAGAAAAGAAATAATAAGTTTAGAAGACGGGGGACAAATTTATGGCGCGTAAAAAAGAAGTAGTAGCAATGCTATTAGCAGGAGGTCAAGGAACGAGACTTCAAGTTTTAACACAAGATATGGCAAAACCAGCTGTACCGTTTGGTGGAAAATATAGAATTATAGATTTTCCACTTTCAAATTGTGCAAACTCTGGAATCTCTACTGTAGGTGTATTAACGCAGTTTATGCCATTAGAGCTTAATTCATATATGGGAAATGGACAACCTTGGGACTTAGATAGAATGGATGGGGGATTATCAATTTTACCACCTTACACAGCAGGGAAAACAGGAGAATGGTATAAAGGAACTGCTAATGCAATTTATCAAAACATAAAATATATTGAACAATATGATCCAGAGTACGTTCTTATTTTATCAGGTGATCACATTTATAAAATGAACTACAAAGAAATGTTGGATTTTCACAAACAAAAAGGTGCAGATCTAACTATTGCTCATATTAATGTACCAATTGAAGAAGCAAGTCGCTTTGGTATTCTTAATACAAACGAGGATTTAAGAGTAACTGAATTTTTAGAAAAACCAGAACATCCAATTTCAACTAAAGCGTCAATGGGAATTTATATTTTCAGTTGGCAGCAATTAAAAGACTATTTAGTACGAGATGAAGAAAATCCAGATAGTGAAAAAGACTTTGGTAAAAATATTATTCCTATGATGTTAAATGAAGGTAAAAATATTTATGCATATCCGTTTTATGGCTATTGGAAAGACGTAGGTACGATTGAAAGTTTATGGGAAGCTAACATGGACTTAATTAAAAATAAAGAGAACTTTAATATTGATGATAAACTATGGAGAATATACTATCGTCATGCTGGGGTAATGCCACAATACTTAAGTGCGAGTGCTAATGTTAAAAATTCTATGATTTCTGATGGAACGTCTGTTTCAGGATTAGTTTCAGAATCAATAATTTCTTCAGGGGTTACTATAGAAGAGGGAGCAGAAGTAGTAGGAAGTATTATAATGCAAAATGCTAAAATAGAGCGTGGTGCAAAAGTCTTTAATTCAATTATTGCAGAAGGTTCAGTAATCAAAGAAAATATTGAGGTAGGACACAGAGAAATTGTTTTAGGAAAAGAACAAATCACGGTAGTTGGAAAAGATGAAGTAGTTTCAGAAAATAGGAAAGTAGAGGGAAAATAATATGGTAAATGCTTTTTGTGTATTATTCGCAGACAATTATAGAAATGATGACTTGCAAGGATTGGTAAGAAATAGAACATTATCATCATTATCAATTGCCTCAAGATATAGAATGATAGATTTTATGTTATCATCATTAGTAAAAGCTGAAGTTTCTAATATAGCAGTTGTAACTAATCACCACTACAAGTCGCTAATGGATCATTTAAGTTGGGGGAAAGACTGGGATCTGAACAGAAAAAATAGTGGTTTGAAATTTATTACACCTATGTCGAATCACTTATCAAATAGAGTTGCTCATAACAAAATAGAAGCGCTTGGTGATGCAATATCTTATTCAAATGGTTTATTAGAAGAATATTGTATTTTAGCAGATGCAAATATTGTTGGAAACATTGATTTTAAAGAAATGGTAAAATACCATAAAAATACAAATGCTGATGTTACTTTAGCTTATACATATAGAAGACCGCAACAACGTGAATCACAAATTATATTTGATGAAAAACATAAAGTGTATGATAGTTTATATCACTATAATGGATATGATGAAGTTTGTCCAACACAAGTTAAAATTTATATTATGTCAAAATCTATGTTTAAAGATATTGTTCAAAAAGGAACAACATTAGGTTGGGAAGATATATTATTAGATTATGTAGCTAAAAATTTCCATAAATTAAATGTTTATGCATACGAAATTAAGAGTTATAATAGAACTATAAATAGTGTTCAAGAATATTATGACTTTAACAAAGATTTACTAAATCCAGATAAGTTAAGAGAGTTATTTTTATCTGGAACAGATATACTGACAAGAGTTCAAGATAGTGTACCAACAATGTATGGAGATGGAGCAATTGTTAAAAATTCTATCTTAGGTGATGGATGCGAAATTAATGGAATTGTTGAAGATAGTATTTTATTCCGTGATGTAGTTGTAGAAGAAGGTGCTGTAATTAAAAATTCTATAATAATGCCTAATTGCGTTGTGAAAAAATCAGCTTATTTAGATTATGTAATTTCAGATAAAGCTGCAACGATAGGAGAAAAAATTGAATTAAAAGGGACAGAAAATTGTCAAGTAATTGTAGAGAAAAATAAAGTTGTAAAATAACTAAATATTAGGGTTAGGATAATTTATGAAAAATTAAAATCTCGATTTTCTATTGGAAAAGGAGTATAATAAGCAAAGAATCATAAATTAATACTAACCCTTTTATCTGGAAATAAATTTATGATAAAACAACGAATAAGGAGATGACAAAAATGAAAATATTATTCGTAGCAGCAGAAGCAGCACCTTTCGTTAAAGTTGGTGGATTAGGTGATGTTATTGGCTCACTTCCTAAAGCATTGCAAGATGAAGATGTAGAGGCAAGAGTGATATTGCCATTATATTCTTCTATTGATAGAGAGAAATATAACTTAGAATATAGACAACATATTTTTATTAATTTAGGTTGGAGAACAGTTTATTGTGGTATATTTGAAACTGAAATAGATGGAGTAAAATATTACTTTATAGATAATGAACAATATTTTAATAGAGATAGTGTTTATGGTCAAAGTGATGATGGTGAGAGATTTGCATTCTTTTCAAAAGCAGCATTGGAGATTTTACCTCACATTGAATATAAGCCAGATATTCTTAATGCTAATGATTGGCATACTGCTTTATCTATAATTTATTTAGATGATTTAAAATCTCGTGGAGAGAATTTTTATAGTGATATTAAGAGTGTAATTTCTATTCACAATATAGAATTCCAAGGTAAGTTTAATCCATACGATATGGGTTATTTGTTCGGTTTAGATAATAAATACTTTGATGCACTTATTTATAATGGAGATTTGAATTTATTAAAAGGTGCAATTCAGTTAGCTGATAGAATTAGTACTGTAAGTGAAACGTATGCCCATGAAATTTTGGATCCATATTTCTCATATGGTTTAGATAGTATTTTAAAAATTGAGCAAGGGAAACTTCATGGAATTGTGAATGGATTAGATATAGATAAATTCAACTCGAAGACAGATAAACAAATTTATCAAAATTTTGACTTGAAAACTTTGAAAAATAAGGTTCAAAATAAACTTAAATTCCAAGAAGAAATGTCACTTGAAGTTAATGAAAATATTCCGATGATTGGGATGGTAACCCGTCTTACTCATCAAAAAGGTATAGATTTGGTACTTCATGTCGCAGATCAAATTTTAAAATCGGGAGCACAACTTATTATATTAGGAACAGGTGATAGACATTATGAAGATGCACTTCGTTCGCTAGAACATCGTCGTCATGACAAGGTACGAAGTTTAATAATGTTTTCATCAGAAATGTCATCAAAAGTGTATAGTTCATGTGATATGTTCTTAATGCCATCGAAAACAGAACCTTGTGGCTTATCACAACTAATATCTATGCGTTATGCGACAGTACCAATTGTCCATCGAGTAGGTGGGCTGCGTGATACAGTAGAACCATTTGATGGGAAAAACGGGACAGGATTTACATTTGAAAGTTTTGACGCATATGATATGCTAGACGCTGTTTATCGTGCAACATATTGTTACTATCAAGAACGTCATAATTGGAATAAAATTATGAAAAATGCTATTAACCAAGATGTTAGTTGGAAAAAATCAGCATTAAAATATATCGAGATGTACAATGAGATTGTGTAGTTAGAATGGACATATAATATGTGTAATAAATAAAAAGACTTAGGAGAGAATAATGAAGAACAAAAGATTCAAAGAAAAAATAGAGAAGTATTTAAAAAGACAATTTGGAGTAACAATTGATTCAGCAAGTAAACGTCAAGTATATGAAGCTCTCATGAGCACGATAAGAGAAGATTTATCAGAAAAGAAATTTGCTTATGAACAAGAACTTAAAAAAACTAGACAAAAACGTGCTTATTATATGTCAATGGAGTTTTTAGTAGGTAGAACGTTAAGAAACAATTTATTTAACTTAGATTTAGAAAAAGATGTAAGAGAATATTTTGCTGATAATGGTATTTCATTAGATGAAATTTACGATATTGAACCAGATCCAGGATTAGGGAATGGTGGACTTGGGCGTCTTGCCTCATGTTACTTAGATGCTTTAACAAGTAGTGATTATCCAGTTACGGGGTTCTCTATTTTATATGAATATGGAATTTTCAAGCAGGTAATTAATAATGGTTGGCAACAAGAATTTCCAGATTATTGGTTAGATCTTGGAAAATACGGTCTAGTTTACCGTAATGATGAAGAAGTTGAAGTTAGATTTTACGGCCGAGTTGAGGAAAAATTAACAGAAGATGGTTTTAAAGTTGAACATAAAGATTATACTTCAATCCAAGCCGAACCATATGACCTATTAATTTCTGGATATAAAACTGGAACTGTAAACACACTTCGTCTTTGGGAAGCAAAAGCAAAAACTGGCTTTAATATGAAGTTGTTTGAACGTGGAGAGTATTCAAAATCTTCTGAAGCAGAAGCTATTGCATCGTCAATCTCAAAATTATTATATCCAGCCGACAGTACGAATAAAGGTAAAGAACTGCGTATTAAACAACAATATTTCTTCATTAGCGCATCAATTCAACAATTACTAAAAAATCATTACAATGAATTTGGTACATTAGAAAATCTATTTGAACATGTTGCATTACATATAAATGATACTCATCCAGCTATGGGAGTACCGGAGCTTATGAGACTATTATTAGATGAGTATGGATATTCTTGGGATAAAGCATGGGATATTACAACAAAAACGTTTGCGTATACAAACCATACAATAATGGCAGAAGCATTAGAAAAATGGTCAGTTGAATTATTTAAACCTTTATTACCACGTATTTACTCAATTATAGAAGAAGTTAATAAACGTTTCTGTCAATGGGTAATTGATCAAGGTAAAGATTATACTTTAGCAGAAACAGCTATTATTTATGACAATCAAATTAGAATGGCAAATCTTTCTATAGTAGGAAGTCATAATGTAAATGGAGTATCAAAACTTCACAGTGATATATTAGTTGATTCTACATTCAGAGCATTCCATGAACTTTATCCAACTAAGTTTGGGAATGTAACTAATGGTATTGCGCATAGAAGATGGTTAGGACAGGCTAATCCTGAACTAGCAGAATATTTAGAAGATTTGATTGGGGATGATTTCGTTAAAGATTTATCAAAAATTGATAAATTAAATAAATATGCTAAAGAGAAAAAAGTTGTTGAAAAATTACAAGAAATTAAAAAAGTTAAGAAAGAGCAACTTGCTAAATATATTCAAGAAACAACTGGTATTACAGTAAATCCAGATTCTATTTTCGATGTACAGGTTAAACGTCTGCATGAGTATAAACGTCAATTGTTAAATGCGTTACACATTGTTTATTTATATCGTGAAATTAAATACAATGGATTGCGTCCAGTACCAAGAACATTTATCTTTGCGGCAAAAGCTTCATCAGGTTATCAAATGGCGAAAAACATTATTAAATTCATTCATTCAATCTCTCAATTAATTGAATCAGATGAATTAGTTCGAGATTATATTAAGGTTGTATTTTTACCAGATTATAAAGTAACACTTGCTGAAAAGATTATACCAGCAGCAGATATTAGTGAACAAATTTCACAAGCTGGTAAAGAGGCAAGTGGAACAGGTAATATGAAACTTATGCTAAATGGAGCTCTAACCCTTGGTACTTTAGATGGTGCTAACGTAGAAATTCATGAAGCGGTAGGAGATGATAATATTTTCATCTTCGGATTGGAAACTCCTGAAGTTGATGAACTTAATAGACATGGTTATAAACCATGGGAATACTACAATAGCTCTGCTAGAATAAAAGATACATTAGATTTCATCAGAACGATGACAGTTGGTGGAATGAACTTTAGCTTTATTGTGGACTACTTATTAACACAAGATAGCTACATGTGTTTAGCTGATTTTGAAAGTTATGTAACAGCTCAAGAGCTTGTTGCAAAAACTTATCAAGACAAAGAAAAATGGGGGCAAATGAGCCTTATTAACACAGCAAATGCCGGAATATTCTCAGCTGACCGTTCTGTAGAAGAATATGCTAAAGATATTTGGAATATCAAAAAAGTAAAATAATAAAAATTACAATTTGGGATGGTAATCTATAAGCTTAGAGATTACTAAATATATTTAATTAGATACTCTAGGAAGTTTTCATTTTGTAACTTTCGAAATCTAATGAAACCATGGGGTGGCTTGAAAATGTGGTTCTATATGAATTAATAATTTCTTGAGCTACTCCCTTAGTTTATAGTTGATGTAAAGTAATTACTATAAAATTGAAAACAAAATTATAAATGGAGGTGAACAGTATTAAAAATAAACTATCCAGAAGAGATATAAAAAAGAAAAATTCAAATAAAATAAAGAGTAAGACACCGAAGACAAAAGTGGTAAATAAAACAAAAAATTTAAAATCAAAACCTAAAAAAGGAACTAACTCGAAAAAAACAAGAGTGACTAAAAAGGTTCAGAATATTGCTACTAAATCAAAAAGTATAAAACAAAAGATATTGCCTGTGGTGGTTGGTGTATTTTTAGCGATACTGGGAGGAATGGTTATAGTTGAATATTATAATAGTACGAATATTATTATTCAACGTCAACTAGTAGGAAGTACTAATGTAGAACGAGCATGGAATTTTTATCGAGAAGAAGGATTTAGTGAAGAAGCAACTGCAGGTATATTAGGGAATTTTATGAGAGAAAGTAAAATGAATCCTGCAGTAGAGGAAATAGGTAATAAAATAGGATATGGTATAGCGCAATGGAGCTTTACAAGAAGAACAGACTTAGAAAAATGGACAAAAGAAAATAATTTTTTAGTTTCGAGTTTGGAAGGTCAATTAAATTTTAGTATATATGAAATGCAAAAAATGAAATTTGGAAAGTATTCATATGCGCAGTTTAAAAAATTAAAAGATGTCAGAGAAGCTACTGAAGTATTCGAAAAACATTTTGAAAGAGCAGGAGTTGTCGCACTAGATGAACGAATAAAATATGCTCAAGAAACGTATAATCAGTATTCAAAAACAAAAGATAGAAGCAGTTAATTTATGTATAAAACTACAAAGATTAATTTTTTCTATCTTATTTTTTATGAAAACATCTTAACTCATAGATAAAAAATCATTAATATGATAAAATTAAGTAGATAAAGAGATTGAGCTAAGAAATATAAGCTTGATAGTTAGATAATTTAAAGAGGTAATTATGGCAAAAGAAAGAGCGGATGTCCTTTGTGTTAGTCAAGGATTATTTGAGTCAAGAGAAAAAGCTAAACGTGCTATTATGGCAGGTATAGTTTATAATGAAAATATAAGGATAGATAAGGCTGGAGAAAAAGTAGATTCTACTGCTGAGCTTAGAATAAAAGGGAAACAAATGCCTTATGTTAGCCGTGGAGGCTTGAAATTAGAAAAAGCAATTAATGAACTAGGTTTTTCAGTAAAAGATAAAGTAATGATAGATATAGGTTCTTCAACAGGGGGATTTACTGATTGTGCTTTACAAAATGGTGCTAAATTTGTTTATGCTTTAGATGTTGGAACTAATCAATTAGTTTGGAAATTACGTAATGATGAGCGTGTAAAAGTGATGGAACAAACTAACTTTAGACATTCTGTCAAAGAAGATTTTGATGTGTATGAGATTGATATAGCATCGATAGATGTTTCATTTATTTCGTTATCACTGATTTTACCAAATCTCTCAGAGATTATAAAAGATGGGGGAGAGGTTTGTGCTTTAGTAAAACCTCAGTTTGAAGCTGGGAGAGACAAAGTAGGAAAAGGCGGTATAGTTCGCGATAAAAAAGTCCAACTTGAAGTTGTAGAAAAAGTGTTACTACTGGCTAATAGTGTTGGCTTTAGTATGACAAATCTATCATATTCTCCAATAACAGGTGGAGAGGGGAATATCGAATTTTTAATGTTATTAAAATATAACGCTACAAGAGAAATAGAAAACAAAGTTATTAATATTGAACATATAGTAAATAATGCTCATAATCATTTTAAATAGGAGGACAATAGGTGTTAATACAGTTAAATATAAAACAGTTTGGAATAATAGAAAGTGCTACTATCGAACTTAAAAATGGTTTGACTGTTTTGAGTGGTGAGACTGGAGCAGGTAAATCAATGATATTAGCAGCTATATCACAACTTTCAGGACAAAGAACATCTACTTCTTATATAAGATATGGGGAAGAAAAAGCAAGTGTTGAGGGAGTTTTTGATTTTCCGAAAAACAAAGAGGTCATTACTATATTTAAAGATCTTGATTTAGATTTAGAAGATGAAGTAATAATAATTCGACGTGATATTTACAGTAGTGGGAAAAGCGTTTGTCGTATAAATGGAACAATAGTTAATTTATCAACATTAAAAAAAGTAGCTGTATATTTATTGGATATGCATGAGCAACATGATAATCAAATTCTTTTAGTAGAAAAAAATCATCTTAATTTAATTGATTCTTTTAACAAGGAAGAAATAAAAAAAGTTCGAACGGAGTATAAAGAAAAATATAAAGAATATAAAGTAGTCACAGAGAAAATAGAAAATTTAAAACAACAGGAGAGTGATATACTTCAAAAAGTTGATTTTCTAAAATTTCAATATCAAGAACTTACACAGATGAAGTTGAAAAAAGATGAAGATATTTCTCTAGAAAAAGATATAGATTATCTAGAAAATTTTGAAAAGGTCAATACATTAGCTTATAGCATAACTGATGGAATCGATGGAGAATATGGAATTTTATCAAAACTTGCAGAGATAAAATCAAATTTAGGCGAATTAAGTAGATATAATAGTAATTTTGAAGAAAAATACGAGGAAATAACAAATCTTTATTATATTTTAGATGACTTAAAATATGAAGTGTCTAGCTACACAGATGATATTGAATATGATGAAGAAAAATTAGATCGTTTAATATTTAGAATGGATAAAATAAAAAACCTTGAGAAGAAATACTCACGTTCATTAAACGACTTAATAATTTTCAGAGAAGAAATTAAAGAAGAATTAGAAGAGTTAGAAAATTATGAAGAAAACTATGATAAATATATAGTAGAGCAAAAGAATATATTGGCTGAGTTAAAATCTTTAGGAGATAAATTAACAACTATACGTAAAAAAACTGCTCAAAAACTAGAGAGTCTTATTCAAGAAGAATTGAAGTTCCTGTACATGGATAAAAGCACAATAAAAGTAGACTTTAAAGATAAAGAATACGCAAGTGATGGAAAAGATGATGTAAGAATCTTAATTAGTGCTAACCTTGGGGAACCATTAAAATCATTATCGAAAGTGGCTTCTGGTGGAGAATTATCTAGAGTTATGTTAGCTTTAAAAATTATATTCTCACGCAGTATTGAAGCAACATCAATTATTTTTGATGAAATAGATACAGGAGTAAGTGGTCGTGTATCACAACGAATGGCAGAGAAAATGTATCAATTAGGTGTTGGTTCACAAGTATTATGTATATCACATTTACCACAAACAACTGCTCTTGCTGATACTAATCTGTTAATTAGTAAAGAAGTAATAGATAAACGAACACTAACATCAATTAAAGAATTAGATAGGCAACAAAAAATAGAAGAAGTTGCACGTATGATATCAGGTGATAAGATGACAAGATTATCAGAAGAGCATGCTATAGAAATGTTAAAATTAGCAGAAAAGACAAAAGAAGAAATTAAAACAAAAAAATTTCAATAACTATAAAAAGGTCAAAAGGAGGACTATGATAAAAGAAGGAAAAATTTTAAAAGCACTTAGTGGTTTTTATTATGTACAATGCCAAGATGAGTTGATAACATGCCGAGCACGTGGTAATTTTAGAAATGACAATATTACTCCACTTGTAGGAGATGATGTTAAAATTCAGATGAGCGACAATAATACAGGATATGTAGTGGAAATACTCGAAAGAAAAAATGAATTATTAAGACCTAAAGTATCTAATATAGATTACAGTATTATTATTGTTTCAGTTAAAGAACCGGATTTTTCTAGTAAGCTTTTAAATAAGTTGATATGTTTAAATGAAAATAGTCACGTTGATATTATAATTATTTTCACAAAGTTAGACTTATTATCAAAAGAAGAGTTAGACAATATAAAAACTATAATGGATTATTATAAAAAAATAGGATATATAGTTTTAAGCAATACTAAAGAAGATATAGTTAAATTAAAAAAATTAATTTCAAGAAAATATGTTGCAATTTCTGGTCAATCTGGAGCTGGGAAAAGTACACTCATAAACACATTAACAACAAATTTGGATATAGAAACTGGAGAAATATCTAAACATCTAGGGCGTGGGCGCCACACGACAAGACATATAGAGTTTTACCAAGTAGACGATTTTTATATAGCAGATACGCCAGGATTTTCGTCATTAGATATTACTTTTATAGAAAAAGAAGATATTCAATATTTATTTACAGAATTTAATAGTTATGATTGCAAGTTTAAACCTTGTAATCATATTGAGGAAGTAAAATGTGGTGTAAAAGAGGCGGTAGCCACAGGCGACGTGTTGGAAAGTCGTTATGAAGACTATAAATTATTATTTAAAGAAAAAGAAACACAGAAGAAGAAATATATAAAGGAGAAATAATTATGAAAAAAATATTACCTTCAATTTTATCAGCAGATTTTGCTAATTTGGAACGAGATGTGAAAGAATTAGAGCAAATAGGAATAGATATGTTTCATATAGATGTAATGGATGGGAATTTTGTTCCTAATATTTCTTTTGGATTTCCAATTATCGAAGCTATTCGTTCAAAAACAGATAAAATTTTTGATTGTCATCTAATGATAGCACGACCAGAAGAGTATGTAGAAAGATTCTGTAACGCAGGTTGTGATATGGTATCATTTCATATAGAAGCAACTAATCATGCTGATAGGGTAATTCAAATTATCAAAAATTCAGGGAAGAAAGCGGGGATAGTTTTAAATCCACAAACTCCAATTGAGAGTGCAAAATACCTACTACCAAAATTAGATTATGTACTGATTATGACTGTTAATCCTGGATTTGGAGGGCAAAAATTTATTCCTGAAATGTTAGAAAAAATAGAAGAATTAGCGAAAATTAGAGAAGAAAAGGGATATAGTTTTCTAATTCAAGTAGATGGTGGAGTTAATGTAGAAACATCAAAACTTTGTCGTGATAAAGGAGCAGATTTATTAGTTTGTGGTTCTTTCTTATTTGGTGCAGAAAACAAAGAAAAAACATTAGGTGAATTGTTAAGATAATGAATGAACAAAGAGAAGTAAATATTATGTTGGGGGGAGAATTCCCAACTGAAGTACCAACAATAGGGGTATGGTGCGGAGTAGATAAAGGAGCTTTATATTTAGCCGATAATGGAATAAGACCTCTATTAAGTTGTGGAGATTTTGATTCAATTTCCGAATCTGATAGAAAGAAAATAGAGAGTATATCAGAAAATTTTAAAATAAAAGAAAGTCAAGACTTAACAGATGCAGATTATGCATTAGAAGAATTGGTAAGACTTTATCCAAGTATAGAAAAAATAAATATATATGGAGCTACTGGGAAAAGGTTAGATCATTTTTTTGGTAATATTTTTCTTTTAAATAATGAGAAATATGAAAGAATTGAGCTGAGTATAATAGATGACAATAATATTATTACAATTGCTAAAAGTGAAAAAAATGTATTTCCCCCAAAAAAAGGTTATAAATATTTTTCAATTATTCCAATTTTTCAAGATACAAAAATGACTATAAAAAACTCTAAGTATGAGGCGGAGAATTTACTTTTGACACTGGATAGGCCTAATGCTACAAGTAATGAATTTTGTGAAAATAAGGATATAAAGTTAGAAGTTAGTAAAAATGTATTAGTTATATATTCAAAAGATTAGAAAGAAGAATTTAATTATGATAGAAGTAATTCAGTTTATAGTAATAGCCATTTGTGCAGGATTTCTAGGTTCTCTAGTCGGTTTAGGCGGAGGGCTTATAGTAACTCCAGCATTGACTATACTTTTTGGAATAGATATAAAATATGCTATAGGAGCAAGTATAGTAGCGGTAATTGCGACTAGTAGTGGTTCTGCTATTGCTTTTGTAAAAGACCATGTTAGCAATATGAGAGTAGGTATGTTATTAGAAATATTTACAACAGCAGGTGGTGTGATAGGAGCATTAATGGCTGGAATATTCTCATCTAAATTATTGTATATATTTTTCTCATTAATACTCTTAAACGCGTTTTATGGAATGTTAAAGAAAACGGGTTTGATTACAAAGAAAAGAGTTGAAGAAAAAGTTGAGAATGATAAATATGCAGAAAAGTATAAGTTAAATTCAAGTTATTATGACAAAGCAACTGGTAAAACTTTAGCTTATAATGTAACAAATGTACCTCAAGGTTCACTTGTAATGTTTGGGGCAGGTTTTGCTAGTGGGTTGTTAGGAATAGGAAGCGGAGCGTTCAAAGTAGTTGCGTTGGATAATTATATGAAGTTACCTATAAAAGTAAGTACTGCAACAAGTAATTTTATGATGGGGGTAACAGCAACTGCCAGTGCATTAATATATTTTTTCAATGGGACAATAAATCCCGCTATAGCAGCTCCTATTGCATTAGGTACACTTATTGGATCGAGAACAGGTGCTAAAGTAATGCAAAGATTGGATGCAAAATATATTAGATATATATTCTTACCGATACTTTTATTTACTATAATAAATATGTTTTTAAAAGGTATGGGGGTGCTGTAAAATGAAAGAGAAAAAAGATATAAATGTCGTTATTTCAAATATTTTAAGATGTGGAGTTTATATTAGCTCAGCGCTAATCTTAATAGGGATATTTTTAGGATTAGTAAAAGGAGTAGGAAGTTCTCTTACATTAGAGCGTTATGGTTTTAATCAAATGTTTAATGGATTAGTAGAGTTTGATTATTATGCATATTTAATGTTTGGAATTTTTATATTGATATTAACACCTATTTTTAGAATCTTGGGATTGCTTTTTGTTTATCTCCAAGAAAAAGATTATAATTTTGTAAGAATTTGTTTAATAGTATTAGTCATATTGATAATAAGTCTAACTTTGGGAGTTAAACATAACTAGAAATAGAAGAAATTTTCACAAATGTGAACAAAATGTGAAGAAAAAATGTTAAAATATAGTAAAACTGCTATAGTTTAACATTTTTCTTTTGCCATAAACATAACTATAGTATACAATAATTAATGTAATATTTACTTTAAATATAATTTAAAATCATAAAGGAGGTATATCTATGTTGGATTCATTATTACTTGCAAGGATACAATTCGCTGCAACAACAATATTCCATTTCTTCTTTGTTCCAATAACAATAGGAATGGTATTCTTAATTGCGATATTTGAAAGTATTTATGTTAAAACTGGAGATGAACATTACAAACGAATTACTAAATTCTTTGGACATCTATTCTTAATTAACTTCGCAGTTGGAGTTGTTACAGGTATCTTGCAGGAGTTCCAATTTGGTATGAACTGGTCAGAATATTCTTCATTCGTAGGGGATGTTTTTGGACCATCATTAGCGATAGAGGCATTACTTGCATTCTATCTTGAATCTACGTTTATCGGTATTTGGATTTTCTCTTGGGAGAAAATTAACAAAAAATTACATGCAATGTGTATTTGGTTAGTAGGTATCGGTACAGTTATGTCAGCATTTTGGATTTTATCAGCTAACTCATTTATGCAACATCCAGTAGGAGTTAAGTATGTTGAAAATAATGTTATTGGTAAAAAAGCAGAAATGATTGACTTCTTCGCAATTGTAAAAAATCCATATTTATGGAATCAATTCCCTCACGTATTAACTATGGCATTAACAGTAGGATCATTTACTATTGCAGGTATTGCAGCTTGGAAAATGTTACGTAAACATGAAGTTGCAATATTTAGAAAAGCATTTAAAGTGTCAATTATTGGTGCGCTAATTGGATCTACTGGTTTACTGTGGACAGGACATTCACAAATGCAGTATTTAGTAAGAGAGTATCCAATGAAGGTTGCTGCAGCTGAGGCGTTGTATGAAGACACAGGCAATTCGGCACCATTTTCTGTATTAGCAAAAATTGATCAAAAACAACAAAAAGCAGAGCATTATATTGAAGTTCCTAGTATGTTAAGTTTCTTAGCATATGATAAGTTTGAGGGGAGTTTGAAGGGAATGAAAACACTCCAAAAAGAAATGGATGAGAAGTATTATCCAGTATTTGGGAAGCATATTGATTATACCCCACATGTTCCAACAATTTATTACTCATTTAGAGTTATGTCTGGTTCAGCATTTATTTTATTCTTTGCAGCATTACTTGGAACAATTTTCTCATTTAAGAGAATTGAAACTAAAAAACGTTGGTTCTTAAAACTTATGCCATGGATGCTATTAGTAGCAGAGGTTGCTACTGCATGTGGTTGGGTAATGGCAGAGATGGGACGCCAACCGTTCTTAATCTTTGGGGTTATGACTACTGAAGCCGGAGTTTCACCTAATTCAGGAAGTTCAGTGTTGTTCTCGCTATTAGTTTTCTGTGTTTTATATACAATTTTGGGTATTGCACAGTTTATTGCATTTAAATATATGATGAATAAAAAAGAAACAACTGTAAAGGAGGTAGCATAGTATGGATTGGTCAGTAGCTTTACCAAATATATGGTTCTTACTTATTACAGTGTTATTTACAGGATTCTTTGTATTAGAAGGATATGATTTCGGAGTTGGAGTTCTTGCTCAAGTATTAGGTAAGACTGATGAAGATAAACGAGTTTATTTTAATACAATTGGTCCTTTCTGGGATGCCAATGAAGTTTGGTTATTAACAGGTGGTGGAGCGATGTTCGCGGCGTTTCCTATCTGGTATGGTAAATTATTCAGTGGATACTATATTGCTTTCGTTTTGATGTTAGTAGCATTAATTTTACGAGGCGTATCATTTGAATTTAGAGGTAAATTAGGTAATAATAGAACATGGATTAAATCATTCGATATAGCGATGTTTGTTGGTAGCTTACTACCTCCAATATTATGGGGAGTAGCTGTAGCTAACTTTATGACAGGGGCTAACCTTGATGAAAAGAAAAATCTAGTTGATGGTTTCTTAGGTCTATTATCTCCATTTACTATTCTTGGTGGAGTAATGATGTTACTTTTAATGTTGGTTCACGGAGCGCAATTCTTAGCACTAAAAACAACAGGTGAATTAAGAAACGCTGCTCGTGCAACATCTGCATTATTATTCCCATTTGCAGCGGTAGTAACATTAGTTTTTGCAATTTGGGCATTATTTAAAACAGATATATTCACTACAAACTATTATGTAGGACTAGTTCTTGCATTAATAGCAGTAGCACTATTTGTATTATCATTTGTCTTGAATTTCAAAGGTCGCGATCTAGGTGCTTTCTTGAGTACTTCAGGAACTCTAGCATTTTTAACTCTAAGTGTCTTTGCAGGTATGTTCCCACGTGCTATTATAAACAGTAATGATTTTAGTCAATCACTATTTATATATGATGCTGCGAGCGGAATCTATACACTAAGACTTATGACAATAGTTGCACTATTCTTATTGCCATTTGTTTTAGGTTACCAAGTTTGGTCTTATTCTATCTTTAGAAAACGACTATCAAAAGAAGATGAATTGGAGTACTAGTTAATGAGAAAGAAGGAAGAAAAATTAAAGCTTCCTGTTAAAAAAAGTTTAACATTAACTTTATTACTATTATCAATATTCGAAGCAGCTTGTATTATCATACAGGCTGCTTTTTTAGGTAAAGCAATAGTTGGCTTATTCCATAAAAATTTTGATAATGTAGCAAGGGATAGTGTTCTTTTTTTAATAGGATATATATTAAGAGTTGTGTTTTTACATTTACAACAATATTTTACAGAAAGAGAAGCATTAGAATTTGAAAAAGATTTACGTAAAAGATTGTTAGCAAGCTATTTTAACCTAGGGCCAGATTTTACAACTCGTGAAGGCTCTGGAAAATTAGTGACCCTGTCAATTGATGGAATTGGAAAAGTTAAACAATATTTTGAACTTAATGTTTCAAAGAAAATCCGTGGTGGAGTAATTCCAACGTTGGTAGTAATTTTTATTTTTTATACTGACTATGTATCAGCATTAGTTATAATTTCTGTTATTCCAGTAATAGTTGCCTTTATGATTTTATTAGGAATAAATGCTCGAGATATGGCAAATAGACAATATAAAAAATACCGTGCATTATCAAATAACTTTATTGATACAGTGCGTGGTATAGAAACGCTTAAGTTTTTAGGAATAAGTAAAAATTACTTGCCAATTATGGAAAAGAAAAATTCTGAATACCGAAAAAGTACTATGAAGACTTTAACTTTTGCCTTTCTAAACAGTTTTGCGTTAGATTTTTTAACTACAATAGCAATAGCTCTTTTAGCTGTAAGATTGGGGATATTGTTACTTGATGGAGAAACAAGTCTATTACCATCATTAACTGTTCTATTAATTTCACCAGAGTTTTTCTTGCCGATGAAACAAGCTGCGACAGATTATCATGCAACTTTGGATGGGCAGATAGCTTACGAAGATATAGAGCATATGATTAAAAAAAATAATAATATAACTAAAGAGGAAAAGGTTATAACTAATGTAGATAGTATTTTTCTTAAAGAAATTTCACTTATAAAAGATGATAAAGAAATTTTAAAAGATATCAATCTAGATATACAAAAAGGAAGTAAAATAGCCTTAGTTGGCCCAAGTGGAAGTGGAAAAACTTCGTTAATTTCAATATTATCAGGTTTTAATAAGCAGAGTTCAGGAGAAATATTTATTAACAATGAAGTTGTTTCATTAAATTCAAATTCATGGATTTCTAAAATTTCATATATTTCACAGTTTCCTTATATATTCCCGGATACTATAAAGAATAATATCTTATTTTATGAGAAGGACATAGTTAGTGAAGAAAAATTGAAGGAAGTATGTAGACTTGTTGGATTAGATACATTCATAGAGGATTTACCAAACGGATATGATACCCTTATTGGCGAGGCAGGTAACGAACTTAGTGGAGGACAGGCACAACGAATTGCAATAGCACGCGCTTTGATAAGTAATAGAGAAATTATTATATTAGATGAACCTACAAGTCACTTGGATATTGAAACGGAATTTGAAATTAAAGAAAAGTTATTACAGTTATTTGAAAATCGTACAGTAATTATTGCTACACATAGACTACATTGGCTGAATAATATGGATTATATCGTTAATTTAGAAAAAGGTATGATAGTAGATTTTGAAAGAATAGTAGATTTTAAACAAAGTTTACGATATGTTAGTTTAAAGAATAATTTAGTAGGGGGTGGCTACGATGAGAAATAATTCTATTATTAGAACAGAAATCAAAAAAAATAAAAGTATGATGGCCCTCGTAGTTATTCTAGGAATACTGTCAACAGTTAGTGGGGCGGCACTTATGTATGTGTCAGGTTTTTTAATAAGTAAGTCATCATTGAGAATAGGGAATATTCTTATGCTACAAGTCCCAACCGTATTAACAAGAACATTTTCTTTATCACAATCTACATTTGCTTATCTACAACGTTTAACAAGTCATAATTTGGTTTTAGGGATTATAGAGAAAATGCGTAGTCAAGTTTATAAAATTTTAGAACCGCATGCATTGAAATTGAAAAAAGAATATAAATCTGGAGACTTACTTGGATTAATAGCTGAAGATATTGAACATTTACAAAATATTTATTTGAAAACAATTTTTCCTAGTATAGTGTCATTAGTTCTTTATGTTATATTTGTAACACTAATGTTTGGATATGATATGAGTTATGCCATTCTAGCAACTCTGTTCGGATTATTTATAATTTTTATAGTACCTTTTGTATCACTTACATTTACACGTCGAAATTTTCAAGTAATGAAAGAGGCAAAGTATGATCTTTATAAAAATTTCACAAGTGCAATTTTCGGAATTAGCGATTGGATTTCATCAAATAGAGTGAATGACTTTATGAATGAATATCAAGAAAAAGAAACTAGACTATTAAAAAAAGAAACAAAGATTAAAATTTTTGTGCATTTTAGAGAAAACCTAGTAAACTTTATAGCAGGATTGACAGTTTTTTATATGATTTATAGTTGTTGGAATATGACCTTAAATAATTCTATAGAAAATGTATATATTGCATCGTTTTGTATGATGGCATTATCGGTTATGAGTGTTTCTGTTATAACAAGTGAATCTGTAGCCCATATCCCAGGATATGAAGTTTCGATTAGGCGTGTTAAAGACTTCTATGCTAATGAACAAGATGATGTAGATATTGATAAAGCGCTACAAAATAAAGAAGGAAATGTTATTGATATAGAAAATGTTACATTTGCTTATGAAAATGGGAAGAATGTTCTTGACAATATTTCGTTATCAATAAAAAAAGGAGAAAAAGTTGCAATATTAGGTCGTAGTGGTGTAGGAAAATCTACACTTGTTAAGCTATTGACGGGAACTTATACTGATTATACAGGAAGTATATCAGTTTTAGGCAAAGTTCCAACAGAAAAAATGTTAGGAACGAAAATTTCATTATTGAATCAAAAACCTTATCTTTTTGATATGACTATTCGTGAAAATTTAAAATTGGCGTTGCTAGATAAAAAAGAAGAAGTAACAGACGATGAGATTAACAGCAAGATTGAAGAAAGTTTAGAAAAATCTCAGCTTACTAGGTTAATTTCTGAACTTCCAGACGGAATAAATACTAATGTTTTTGAGACAGGTAGTCGTTTTTCAGGAGGAGAACGTCAGAGAATTGCTTTTGCAAGAACTCTTATTCAAAATAACGAGCTTCTTCTTCTTGATGAGCCGACAGTAGGTCTTGATCCGAAAACAGAACATGAGTTATTAAAAACAATTTTTGAAACTAACAGAGATAAAACAATAGTTTGGATAACTCACCATTTAAATTCTATAAAATACATGGATAGAATAATTTTTATTAAAGATGGAAAAGTAGAAATGAATGGAACTCACGAAGAATTATATCAAACAAATGAAAAATATCGTAAATTATATGATATGGATAATGTAGAATAATAGAAAGCAGCAGGATAAGAGACTTATCTCGAAATCTTGCTGTTTTTTATAATATAGAATAATAAAATGGGTTTAAAATATATAAAGAAAAAACAATTTAATATTATTTTAAATATTGTTTATGATATAATAATAGAGTTAGAAAATTTGTTTTAAAGTAAAAGTTATTAAATATAAAATAATAATTTCACAAAGTTTATATGAGGTGAAAAATGCAAAAAAAGAATAAAATCGTTATACAAGGAGCAAGGGAAAATAATCTAAAAAATATAGATTTAGAAATACCTAGGGATCAATTTGTTGTAATTACAGGACTAAGTGGAAGTGGAAAGAGTTCGCTTGCTTTTGATACTATTTATGCTGAAGGACAACGTCGCTATGTAGAAAGTCTTAGCGCTTATGCTCGCCAATTTTTAGGAAATATAGAAAAGCCAGATGTTGATTTGATAGAGGGGTTATCTCCTGCTATTTCAATAAATCAAAAAACAACATCAAAAAATCCTCGTTCAACGGTAGCAACGGTAACAGAAATTTACGATTATTTAAGACTTCTCTATGCACGAATTGGTGAAATTTACTGTCCAAATCATCATGTTAAGATTGAAAGTAGTTCGATAAGCCAGATTGTCGATTCAATAATGGAAATGCCTGAGAGAAGTCGAATTCAGATTGTTGCACCGATGATCAAAGAAAAAAAAGGTACCCATAAAAAATTAATAGAAAAATTAGCTAAAGAAGGGTATATTCGTTTTAAAATAGATGGTGAAAATTATGAAGTAGATGAAATTCCTGAATTAGATAAAAACAAAAAACATTCAATAAGTGTTATTATAGACAGAATTGTCATAAAAGAAGGAGTAGAAGGCCGTCTAGCAGATTCTTTAGAAACATCATTACATCTTTCTAATAATGATCTAGTAGAAATTGATGATGTTGGTAAGGGAGTGACTCACCTATATTCAACTAAATATAGTTGTAAATACTGTGATTTTACTTTAGGTGATCTAGAACCAAGAATATTTTCATTCAACAATCCTCAAGGTGCATGTCCAGCTTGTGATGGGCTAGGAATGCATGAAACAGTAGATGTTAATAAGGTTATTCTAAAAGATATGTCAATAAATGATGGGGCAATTGTAGTTTATAACACAGCAACATCGACGTATTATCCAAGTTTAGTAAAATGCGCATGTGAACATTTTGGAATTCCAATGGATATTCCATTTAAAAAACTGACACAAGAACAACAAAATATAGTCTTGTATGGAAATGATGTTGAAGAAATTAAGCATACCTACATAAATGATGAAGGTGTAAAACGTTCACGAATAATCTATTTTGAAGGTGTATGTAATAATATATTGCGTCGCTATCAAAGTGGAATGACAAAAGCAACTCGTGAAGCAATGGCAAAGTATATAAAAGAAGATGAATGTCAGAGTTGCCACGGACAAAGGTTAAAACCAGAAATATTATCAGTATATGTTGCTGGGAAAAATATTGCGGAAATTTGTGAAATGTCAATAAGAGATAGCTATGACTTCTTTGAAAATATAAAACTTAGTGAAAAAGATTATACAATAGCGAGATTAGTCTTAAAAGAGATAAAGTCAAGATTGCAATTTTTAAATGATGTTGGTTTAGATTATTTGACTTTAAATCGTGCTTCAGGAACATTATCTGGAGGGGAAGCACAAAGGATAAGGTTAGCAACCCAAATAGGTTCAAAACTTATGGGTGTTACATACATCTTAGATGAACCTTCAATAGGTCTTCATCAGCGTGATAATGAAAAATTAATTAATACAATGCTATCAATGCGTGATTTAGGTAATACGGTTTTAGTAGTAGAACATGATGAAGATACTATGCTCGCTTGTGATTATATTGTTGATATTGGACCTAAAGCTGGAGAAAATGGAGGGCAAGTAGTAGCGGTTGGGACACCAAAAGAAATTATGGAAAATAAAAATTCTATAACTGGTGCATACTTGTCTGGTCGAAAAAAAATAGAAGTTCCCAAAGAACGTCGTTCTGGAAATGGAGAGTTTATTACAATTAACAAAGCTAAAAAGAATAATTTGAAAGATGTATCGGTGAAACTACCATTAGGTAAGTTTATTGGAGTAACCGGTGTTTCAGGCAGTGGGAAGAGTACCTTAGTAAATGAGATTCTATTTAATTCTGTAAAAAGCATATTAAATAAAGAAGAGTTAGATACAGAGTATGTAAAATCAGTTAAAGGAGTAGAAGGCAATATTGATAAAATTATTGATATAGACCAAAGCCCTATTGGGAGAACACCAAGAAGTAATCCGGCTACCTATACAGGAGTATTTGATGATATACGAGATTTATATGCAAATACTAATGAAGCTAAATTACGTGGTTATAAAAAAGGACGCTTTAGCTTTAATGTAAAAGGTGGACGTTGTGAGGCATGTACAGGAGACGGTATATTAAAAATAGAAATGCACTTCTTACCGGATGTTTATGTGCCATGTGAAGTATGTAACGGCAAGAGATATAATAGAGAAACTCTTGAAGTCAAATATAAAGGTAAGAGTATCAGTGATGTTTTAGATATGACTATTAAGGAAGCCTATGAGTTTTTTGAAAATATACCAAAGATAAAAAATAAGCTAGAAACACTTGTTAATGTGGGATTAGATTATATTCGTTTAGGTCAAAGTGCAACGACTCTTTCAGGCGGAGAAGCACAAAGGGTAAAACTAGCTAGTGAGCTTTATAAAAAATCAACTGGGAAAACTTTATATATTTTAGATGAACCAACGACAGGATTACATATTGATGATATAAGTCGTCTAATTAAGATTATTAATAAGCTTGTAGATGGAGGCAATACTGTTGTAGTTATTGAACATAATCTAGATGTTATTAAGTGTTGCGATTATTTAATTGATTTAGGACCAGAAGGTGGAGTTGGAGGAGGAACTATTCTTGATGAGTGCACTCCAGAAAAATTAATTGAAAACCCGCAAAGTTACACTGGAAAGTTCTTGAAAAAGTTATTGTAAAAAAATATAAATTATAATAGAATTTAATTTTACAAATATATTTATTATGAAGATATTTTGAAAAAATTAATATCATAAATAATCCATTGTTTATTTAATAGAGCTAGAATAATAATACGATACTTGTTTATACAATTTTCTCTATTGTCTAAATATAAAAGATGTGGTAAAATATAGGTATAGAATACTAAAGCATTTGTAAGACTTACCATACATTCGGGCCTAACACTTTTTAAAAGGGAACAAGAATTTCTTATTAGTATAAAATGCTTCTCGGAGAAGACTTTAGAAGGTAAGACTATTGTACCCACCTGATTATATCAGGACCAATTTTAGTAAGAAACTACGGTGTTTTGGTTTTAGACTGGTATTAATTGCCAGTCTTTTTTAGTCTAATTATAACTAAAAATTATAAAATAAAAATTTAAAGGAATATAAAATGTTACATCAATTTTCAAGAAATGAATTAATAATCGGAACAGATGGATTAGATATATTAAAAAAGTCAAGAGTAGGTATATTAGGAATAGGTGGAGTAGGCTCATTCGCAGCAGAAGCATTAGCTCGTTCGGGTGTAGGAGCATTAGTACTTATGGATAAAGATGATATAGATATAACTAATATTAACCGTCAAATCCATGCAACGACGGTGACCGTGGGATGTAGTAAAGTTGAAGAAATGAAAAAAAGAATTTTATCTATTAATCCGAACTGTGAAGTTACTGCTATTCAGGATTTCTACACTGAAGAAACATATAAAATATTCTATGAAAAAAATTTGGATTTTGTAATAGACGCATGTGACACAATAACATATAAAATTCATCTGATGAAATACTGTTTAAGAAATAATATTAAGTTTATTAGTGTTATGGGAACAGCCAACAAGATGGACCCAACAAAGTTTCAAATAGCGGATATAAGAAAAACTACAGTGTGTCCTTTAGCAAAAGTAATAAGAATAAAATTAAAAAAAGATAAAGTAAAAGGGAAGGTTCCCGTAGTGTACTCAACGGAGAGTCCAACTGTAGCAAATAGTGTATATTTGAAAAAAATAGGCAATCAAGAGTCAGATATAAGAAAGTCTAAGATGCCGCCGGCGTCTAATGCATTTTGTCCATCTACCGCAGGATTAATTGCCGCGAATTATGTTTACACTAATTTATTAAAAAATATAAAAATATTAACTATAGAAAAATCTAATTAAAATGTTGAAACAACGCTTTCACAAGTGTTGTTTTTCTATATATTTCAGTTGACATATCATCTGTTATGGTAATTTTACTGTAAACCTTACACAGGAATTGAAAATTAGTTATTTTCATAATCATAAGAAAAGTTTTTAAAATTTATAATTTAATTTGCTTTTTTATAGAAAAGAAGGTATAATATAAGTAGATGAGAAAGGAGGATTACTTTGAAGAATAAAGGAACATTACTGGCACAAAATTTAAAGAAACTTCGAAAAATAAATAATTACTCTATGTCTACTGTAGCAGATAAATTAGATTTATCATCTCATGGTGTTTATGCTAACTGGGAATATGGTAGAAATGAGCCCAATGTAGCAACATTAGTATCTATTGCAAAGCTGTACAATGTATCGATTGATGAGCTTGTAGGTTACAAAATAGAAAAAGTGAATGACGAAGAGTTAGCGAAAACTCATTTTGAAGTAATTGATATGATAAAAGCACTAGATAGTGAGGATTGTAAATTAGTAGAAGAGGTTCTGAAAAGATTTAGGGGATATTCTTTTTCTAGACACTTGAATCTATAATAA
Organism: Gemella sp. 27098_8_92; assembly: GCF_041433685.1. NCBI lineage: Bacteria > Bacillati > Bacillota > Bacilli > Caryophanales > Gemellaceae > Gemella > Gemella sp. 27098_8_92. The sequence continues at coordinate 156,894 of NZ_JAPWBZ010000001.1, read as the reverse complement.
AACTCAAATTACTTAGGCTATATGAGTTATCTGTGGTTGCGTTAAATTAATAGTTTTGATATAGACTAGGTACAAGATACTTAGTCTATATTTTTTTATCTATAAAATGGGGTGATGGTTATTGATGTAAAAAGTTTGATGACTAAAATTATAGATGATGCAATTAAAAGCAAAGCTAGTGATATACACATATATCCACATATATCAGGTAATTCCTTTATAAAACTCAGAATCAATGGTAATCTGAGTAAATATGAAAGTTACACAAATAGGGAGTTAGATGCAGTTAACTCATTACTAAAATACAACGCTGGGATAGATATTTCTCGTAATAAAGAACCACAAAGTGGACGCTTTGTTTATTCGCTATCTGAGAAAAGTTATTATTTAAGAGTATCTACTTTACCTTTGAGTGAATTATCAGAGGGTTGTGTAGTTAGGATTTTTATTGATGAGTTAGAGGATGTTGATTATAGTATTTTTGAAGAAGATAGGGAGCATATTAATTCATTAAGTAAAAAGATGTATGGATTAATATTGTTTTCAGGTCCCACAGGAAGTGGGAAATCAACATCAATGTATAAATTAGCGAGTTCACTTGCTAATATGGATAAACAAGTTATAACAGTTGAGGATCCTGTAGAGAAAAATATTGAAAATTTAATTCAAATGCAAGTAAATGAAAAAGCAGGGATTAACTATGATAATGCACTAAAATCTATTTTGAGATGTGATCCAGATGCAATGGTAATTGGAGAAATTCGAGATTTTAAAACAGCAAGTCAAGTTATTACTTCTTCATTTTCGGGGCATTTGGTTTTAAGTACAATTCATGCAGAGGATTCTGTGGGTGTTATAAATCGTTTGAAAGATTTGAATTTATCACTTGAAGATATAAAACAAACGGTCCTTTGCATCATTTCTCAAAGGTTGGTTAATTTATCAGCTGGAGGAAGAGGATTAATAACTGAAATATTAAATAAAGAAGATATTCATAACTATATAGATAATAAAAAAATAACCAACAAATCCTTAGATGAAAAATTTTTGTTAGCTTATGAGGAAGGATTCATAACACAAGATGAAAAAGAAAAATGGGGATATTAAAAAAATTTTTGATAAAGAAAATAAGGTTTATTTTATAAAACGGTTATACGAACTTATCGAACACGGTTATATGTTAGAAGATTCTTTGGAATTTCTTTTAATTCAGTATGATGTACCTGCTGTTGAGATAGAAAAGATAAAAAGCAAACTCTCTAATGGAGAAAAGTTATCTGATATTTTAGGGTATATTGGTTATTCAAAATTAATAGTTACAAAAATAAAATTTGCGGAACAGTACGGCTGCATAGAAGACATGTTACTGGAAGTTGAAACATATCTGCAAATAAAAAAAATACAAAAAGAAAAGATAATAAAAACTTTACGCTATCCACTATTTTTAACTATGACATTAATTTGCCTAATAATGGTTTTTAATGCACTAGTAATTCCACAGTTTGAAAACATCTATTCTTCATCTAATATTAAGATGGACTTTCAAACTATTATTCTTATAAAATTGTTGTATTATATTCCAAAAATTATATCTATTATTTTTGTTATCTTTATACTTAGTTCAATATATATGTTTTATATAGCTAAGTATAAGCCTATACTATTTTTAAACACTTTACTAATTATTCCTAAAGTTAAAAATTATGCAAAACTATACTTTTCGTATAGATTTGCTATGGAATTAAGCCTATTTTTAATGAGTGGATTTTCTCTAAAAACGGCGTTAGAAGTCATGATTGAAGAAAAGTATGATTATTATCTGACATACTTCTCAGAAGAAATTTTAACAAAGTTAGATTTAGGGATAACGTTTGAAGATGCCATAGGAGAAGTTAAATTTTTTGATAAGTCAATGAAAAAATTTATTATTCATGGAAAAAATAATGGATTAATCGATAAGGAATTGAAGTTGTTTAGTGAGCTGATGTTAGATACATTTTTAACATCGCTGGATAGAAGTTTAAGAAAAATTCAACCGATATTATTCGGTGTGCTAGCATTAGTGATAGTTGGATTATATATGGTTATACTTTTACCAATTTTCAACATGGCTAGCTCGTTAAAATAAAGGAGTTTAGTGTGGAAAAAATTTTAAAAAAATTAAAAAAGAAAGACGGTTTTACCCTTATAGAAATGCTTGTGTAGGAGTGCCATTTATAAGAGATGCTTACTTAAAGCGCACATCTCTTATATCAACGTTGTATCTATTCATTTTTTCTGATATTCTAATAGTCTCTACATTTATACTTATATCTTCAATAAAAGCATTTAGTAGTTTTACCTTTTCTTCAGTAGTTATTTTGTTAAACACTTTAGTAAAGTTTAATGATAAGTCTTTTATCTTAACTTCTTTCCTTTGATTTTCTAATATGTTAAATTGCTCTTGCTGCTCTTTTTTCAATAACTCTATTCTAACATCAATATCTGATTGAAGTTTTCTCAATTCTTTGTCATTTATTAAATTATCTAACCATGCTCTTTGCAATTTAAATTTTTTATTTTCCTGCATAGATATTTCCTTTTCATAATTCCTAGTAGGTAACTTAACTTTATTCTTTTCAAATTTAAAATTAAAGCAACATTCTTTGAAATATTTTAATAATGCTTCCTCAATTATTTCTTCTCCTAGATAGTATTTTGATTTTTTATCCAGTTGGCAATATTTACATTTATAACGCACAAGATATGTTTTATCTTTTCTCGGAGATCTAGTGACCGACATTTTCCTATGACAAGTAGGGCAATTAATCAAACCTCTAAAAATAGTTGTAAAAGACCTTTTACGAGCTTTAGACGGACAACAATTCCTACTATCTAGCTGTTTAATAATGTATTCTTGTTCTTCATCAGTTATATACGCTTCATGAGTATTTTCGACAACTATCCCCATTAAAGGAGTATGTCCGCAATATACTTTTTTACGAGCAAACCTATTAACAGTATTATAATGCCAAAGAGCAGTTCTTAATTTAGCATATCCGTTTAATTCTAACATTTTCGCTATTTGAGTTGTTGAAATTCCTTCTAATAACTTTTCAAATATAAATTCTACACATTTTCTAGTGTTTTCATCTTTTACTAACTTACCATCTACTTTTTTATATCCAAAAGGAGCATGATTAATATATTTGCCATTTTTAACAGCTTGCAGTTTACCTGCTATCATACGCTCTTTTATAGTCTCACGTTCTAATTGAGCGAAAGTAGATAGCATACCTATAGTTGCCATTCCCATAGCTTGAGAAGTATCAAAATTTTCTGACAGACTTATTAAATCTATATTATTAGGTTTAAATATATCTTCAATTAACAACATAGTATCCTTTATCGAACGAGAAAGTCTATCTAATTTATATATTAATACTATATCTATTTTTTCTATATCTTCTTTTAATCTATTTAACGCTGGTCTATCGAACTTAGCTCCACTTATTCCTGCATCTATATATTCGCCAACTACCTTTAACTCATGAAGTTGACAATATGCTTTTAATTTATCTACTTGAAATTCTAATGAATTACCATTTTCTACTTGCTCTTGTGTAGATACACGAGCGTATATTGCTACTCTTTTGGACATAACAAATACACTTCCTTTCTTGATTAGTTAAGAAGTGTATGATATACTATTAATATCAAAATGTTTGTGTATATCATACACATTTTTTAAACTCTCTAACTCTTGGCGGGGTGTAGGGAGTTTATATATTTTTTAGATAATTATAATAATTATTCTTTATCTTGAAAATCATTAAATATAATAGCCCCATCTCTAGCTCTCAATATCACTACATTAGGATTATGTGGACTATGAACATCAATATCTTCGATAGGTAAATCTAATAATTTCCAATAGCAAGAAGTAGTAGCTATTCTATTTTTAAGACTAAACCATGCCTCAGAATAAAATTTATTTTTAGGTTCTTTTAAAAAATTTTCTATCGTTTTCTTTGCCCAACCTTTCGGATAAAGATGATAAAGTTTATCCTTTTCTGAATGGACTATCTCAAACCAATCATCCAAATTGTTTATATCTATTGCTCGCCCAATCATCTCTTTATCCTCTTTTGACATTTCTTTTTTTTCACGCGTAAATTGATTTGTATCAGTACTAGAATCATGAGGTGAAATCAAAGAAACAAAAATCAAAGTAACTATAGTAATAATAAAAATTATAGATACTATTTTATAAATCTTTTTGTTGGATTGCTTTTCATTCTTTATTTTTTCCCTTTTTATTAAATTCATAATGTCACCTTTTTATTTATTAATTGGGGTAAAACTATCTACAACCTTACCCACAATATTAAAGTAAGCATCTTGTATATCTGATGTGTAAATTATTATATCAGGGTATTTTTTATTAATTGACTTTAAGACAAAACGATTTCCATCATTGTATAATTTTTTAACGTAACTTTTCCCGTCATAATCAACAACATATATATCACCATTCACATTATCGTAACCTTGTTGCAATAAAATTACATCCCCATCTAATAACTCTGGTTCCATACTATCACCAAATACACGAGTCGCCATGTCATAAGGCATTAAATCATCACGATCTGTATAATAAGAAACAACTTCATTATTTCCATAACAATAACCAACACCAGCTGCAACTTTTTCAGTCATAAAAATTTCCGTTAATTTCTTAACCTTACATTCGATAGAAACTTCTTTAACTGTTCTACTTTGAAAATTAAGAAGATTAGTAGCGTATTGATGAGTTTTATTTTGATTTTCTTCATTAAGCTTCGAAACTATTTTTACTATTTTTTCAGTCAATTCACTCGATGGTTTATCTTCGGAAATTCCCATTATATAAGCCGGTGTAGTTTCTAATGCGTTAGCTAAGGGTTCTAATATAGATACAGGTAATTTTTCAATATTAGAGTTTTCATACCTATATATAGTAGATCTATTCTTTCCAATTTTCAAAGCTAAGTCATCAGCCGATAAATTCAATTTATTTCTTAATTCTTTAATTCTTTCTCCAATTGTCTTTGCCATAAAATCATCCTTTCATAATATTATAATAACATATTTTCGCAAATTTGCAAATAAAATAATTGCGAAATTGCGAAAAAATATATTGACTTTTTGTTTTTTCTATTATAAAATAAATTTAGAGGCAAAAATGCGACAAAAGGAAGGAGGTTTTTTATGGTAAATATAGAAAAACTAAAAAAAGAAATTGATAAAAATAATTCATCAATAGAAGAAATTTCGCAACAAATAGGGATTGACAAGAGTACCTTTTATCGTAGATTAGAATCAAATGGGAAAAAATTCACAATAGAAGAAGTAATTAAAATCTCTAACATATTAAACTTGGACAGAAAAAAAGTAGATGAAATTTTTTTTAACATAACAGTCGCATAAAAGCGACAAAAATTTAAATTAAAGAAAGGAGACTATCTATATGAATATTTCTAAAAAGATAACAACTGATCTAAGCGGAAAAATTATCTCGATTGAATATAAAGAAATAGAAACTAATGATGTTTTTTTATCAGAAGACGAAGAACCGATTCGAAACGAGATAATCAATATATTAGCAAAACACAATCTTCCTTACTGGAAAGCTAAGCTAATATTAGAAAGAACTACAGCCTTTTTAGTTAAAGAAGCTGTAGTACAAAATATTACTTAAAATTACTAATTAAAGGTGATGAAAATAAAATATAGCAATAAAAAGGAGAATAACAATGATTAAAGTTAAAGTAACAACTAATAAAGAATTATCACCAAGAGCGATTGAAAATTTAAATAAAGTATTTACTGAAATATTTAATAAAGATTCAGCGAGATTTTTAAAACCACAAAAGAAAGGAGCATAGAAAATGTTCAAATTTTTTAATGACAAAAAAGAAGAAGCACAAGAAAAAAATAAACAAGAAGAACAATTTTCACTTGAAGTTAAGATGGCAGGATTGCCAACAATCTATTATATTGTAGATAAATATACATTTGAGAATTTCAATTCTTGGATTAATTCACACGGATATTTCGTTGAAATTTTCGATATAGAAGATAGAACAAGATATGGACTTAGAAAAGATAGTATTTTAAAGTACAATATCGAAATAATTAAAGAGGTTAAGAATGATAAGTAATATTATTGATTGGGCAATAGCTCGAAAATTTCACGAATATTGCACATTAGAAAAAGAATTTGAAAAAACCGAAGAGGAAACTAAAGAAATTCTTGAAGCTATAAAAAATAATGATTTAGAAAAGATAAAAGATGGAATCGGGGATACTTACATAACATTAGTAATAGGATATTGGCTCACATCGGATTTAGAGGATACAATTAAATTTTTCAAAAATATTCCAAAGAAATATACAAATGATTTTCCAAAAACCCCATCCGAAATATTTATCAGAACCAATTTGATTGCTAATTTAGAATTTCTTAGTTGGTCACTGGATAGGAAAATAAACGATATGAAATATGATCCATTAGTACTTGAGTTTATGGTTAATGATTTAGAATTAACCGCAGCAAAATACAATCTTAAATTAGATGAATGTGTTGAGTATGCTTTTAATCAAATAAAAGATAGAACAGGTCGATGGATAAGTGGCCAGTGGTTTAAAGATAAATAACAAAGGAGAATTCAAATGATAATCCTCAAAGAGAACATTACTTGCAATGCTAAGATCCAATTAATTGACTGGAGTAAAGGAAAAGACATCGCACAAGCTGATTGCTTACACGTTCACACAATTCTAAAAGATGGCCGAAAAGTTTGCTTAGCATTCAGATTTAAAAATTTTGTAGAAACAGATGGAGCATTTACCGCCTTAATTAACGGAAAATGTAAGCTGAAAAAATATTTTAATAACTTTTGTCCATCTCCAAGTATGATTAAATGCAAAAATGAAATATTTGAACAACTATTAATTTAACAACAAGGAGTGATTTAATTGAATGAAAGGATAATAAGAAAAAACAATAAATCCACAAATATTGATAAGGAAATGTGCAAAAATATCTTCCTGGATTTAAAAGGAAATAAGCGGACGAGGTTTAAAGATATTGCAGCTAAATACGGAGTTAAATATAGAAATGCAATGATTTGCTATTACGCAAGAGGCAATTTCAAATGTTATCAAAAATTAATAGTAACATTTAAATAAATTTAAAATGAAAGGAGAAAAGACAAATGAATAATGATTCTTACATGCAAGCCCCAAAGGTGTTGTGGAATCCAGATAGCAGATATTTTCTCCTATCAAATAATGCCAAGATAATATATATGCTAATGATTGACAGATACAAGCTATCAGCAAAATCATATCAAGAAGGTAATAGCACATGGTTTGACGTTACAAAGAGCAGATGCTTTGTTAAATTTAGCAATACAGAGCTTGGTAAGTTATTAAACGGGATAAGCACCAAAACTGTAATCAAGGCAAAACTTGAACTTGAAGAGTTAGGACTAATTAAACAATTCGCAAAAGAAAATGATAGATCATGTTACTTTTTTGTATTTCCACCTAAAGAAGTTGAAAATATTCCAGAGGAAAAACAAGAAGAGAAAAAAGAAAAAGTAGATATTATCTTACCGACTATGCCAGCTATTGTTAAGAGCGAAGTAATCAACGCTGAAGATATTATTTTTGGCCAAAATGTCATTCATCTAAGTGTATTAGAAAGAAAATGGCGGATAAAAAAAGGCTGCAAAATATGCGAAAGGTTAGTCAAAGTACTAGATAAATTTGACGATAAAGAATTAATAAGTGACAAAGAATTCTGGTATTTGAGAAACAATATTCAAAATTATGAACAAAATAATATGATAGCTGATTTAAAAGCTTTTGTAGAAACCCTCAGAAAGAAATTTAAAGAGAACAAAGACTTTATTTCTGTCAAAGTTGGTGCTGATACTGATATTGATATAAAAGAAACCATATTAAATTCTATACAAAATACTAAAGATTTAGATTTAATAGAAAATTGATAGTGGAATTTTTACAACATATAGTGGAAATATTCCACAACCATAGTGGAAATATTCCACAACCATAGTGGAAATATTCCACACATAATAAGAATAATATATTAATAATAAATATTAATAATAACATAATAAAAATAAAAATTAAGTAGTTGTTATTTTAAATAACGCATGCGCGAAAATAAAATTTATAATTATTTAAAATTTAATTAGAGCAGATTTCAAAAATCTAGCCAGTAGGAGTTCAACATGTGGTTAAAAAATACGATTTAAAGCAAATTGATTTTTTTCTAAGAAATGAACAACATTATTTAAATATTGTTGAATGCCACTTCTTAGAGTCTTCGTCAAGCGAAAATTTAGGAGTAAGTTTAAACAAAATAGGTAATTCTGTAGAGAATACAGCTATTAAAAAACTAGATGACCCTCGTTATGTTAAAGCAAAATTAATTGTTGATAGTATTAATGAATTAAGGTCTAAATGCAACGACATCGAAGAAGAGTTATTGTACTATTGGGCATCTTTAAGCTTGAATTATTTCCAGATCCACAGAAAAGTAAACTATTCAGAATCATGGGTAAAACAAAAAATATTAAAATTAAGGCATTCATTAGTTGTTATAGTCAACAAAAATATTGGTGGTGATGATAATGAATAGTGTTGAACCAATTCGCAATAAAGACGATATACAGGCAATGAAAGATTATTTGAAAGAATGGAACGAAAGAAATTACATGCTATTTCTCTTCGGAATAAATTCAGGACTTAGAATAAGTGACATATTGCAGCTAAGAGTCAAGGATGTTAGTGGCTGGAGTGTTAGAATTCGAGAAAAGAAAACACGAAAAGAAAAAAGTTTTAGAATGACACCAACGCTAAAAAAAGAGGTAAGGGAATACGTCAAAGGCAAGCCACTACATCACTTTTTATTTCAATCAAGGAATGGGAAAAATAAGCCATTAAGCAGACAATCAGCATATCTTATTTTGAAAATAGCTGCTGAAGAATGTGGATTAGAAAGTGTAGGTACTCACACAATGCGAAAGACATTCGGTTATCATTTCTACAATAAATATAAAGATATAGTAATGCTGATGGAACTATTCAACCATGCATCACCTGCAATCACTAAGAAATACATCGGAATCAAGCAAGACCAACAAGACTTAGCAATGTCAAGGTTTGGACTTTAATTTTTATTAAAAATATCAACTTTACATAACGAGCAAAATGCTAGTTGATTAAAAAGAGGTAGCAAAACGCTTTTAATATCAACGAATTATTAATTTTATTGAATTATACAAAATATAAGATATGACTAGTTCACACACGAAAAGAGGGGTATAAAATGACAAAACATGAAGAAAGTTAGAAAGACTTTAAAAAGTTCTCGTTGGAGAAAATTCAGAGAGAGGATTTTAAAGAAGTATAACTATTTATGCCAAGAATCACTAAGATACGGATTAAGAGTTGAAGCAGAAATGGTGCATCACATATTCCCTGTTTCAGAGTATCCAGAGTTAGAGTTTGTTAGTTGGAATTGCCTTCCTCTAACAAATAAGATACACAATACATTTCACGATAGAAATACAAATAAAATTATCGGTGAAGGTCTAAGATGGCAAAGAAGAAGAGAAAAAGAATTTAAAGAATTTTACAAAAATAAGGAGATAAAAAAATGACAGAGAAAATAATAAATTTCACAAATAAAAAAATAGCCAAAAACTTAGGAGGATTTTTAGCAAAGATAGTGTATCTATCATTAATGATACCAGCAATACTTATTATTGGAACATTGGTTTGGTTTGTAGAAGGATTACAAGAAAGAATGGGGTAAAAAAATGAATAAAGCAGTAAGTATAAGCGAAATGATAAGCGAAATCAAAAAACAAATGAAGTGGTCTGATGCTATATTAGCATTAGAGATAGGAGTAGAACCAAAGAATCTCAATGCATGGAGAAAAGGAACAACTCCAAGGTTGCCGAATTATAAAAAATTAAAAGCAATATACGTTTCTCTAAAAGATAAAAAAGAAATACCAGATAATACCACAGAGAAAATTCAGCAGTTAGACAAAGAAATAGAATACCTGACAACAGAGAGAAATAACGCAGTTAAACATATAACAAATATAAATAAACTTATCAATAATTTAAAGAAAGAGCGAGAAGAATTAATTTCGTGCAAAGGTGCATAAAATGGATTTAAAAAAATTGAACAAATGGATTTACATATTGCTAGGATTGTCGATTATTTTCGTTGGTGGAATGATGGTAGGAGCATATCACAGTGAAAAGGCATTAGAAAAAGTAGCTAATGAAAATTTAAAATTAAGAAATGAAAATATGCGATTAAAAAATAACTTAAATGATCTAGACGAACTGCAAGCAAAGTTAACAAAGAAAGTGGCAGAACTAGAAGGAGTAGGAGGTTAGGAGGTACGGTTATGAAATGGAATAAATTAACAACGAGAAAAATGACTGAAGATGAAGTGGAAATTTACGGAGATAAATATGATTTCATGTGGGATGGAACGTTACCTGAACTTGATGAAGAAGTACTAGTCACTTTCCCTTTACCTTCAGGGAAGTTTGTTGATACATATATTGATACATGGGAAGAAATTGGAGATGGATTAGGTTTTGAAAATACTGATAATGATGTTATTTACTGGATGGAAATACCACAATATAACGGAGAATTAGACGAGTAGGAGGGTAGGAAATGAATTTTTTAGACCTGTTCGCAGGAATTGGTGGATTTCGGTTAGGAATGGAACGAGCAGTACACAAATGCGTTGGATATTGCGAAATAGATAAATTTGCAAGAGCTAGTTATCAAGCAATTCACGATACAAAAGGAGAAATAGATTATAAAGATATTACAGAGGTGACGAATGAGGAGTTTAGAAAACTCAAAGGAACAGTTGACATTATTTGCGGAGGATTTCCCTGTCAAGCTTTTTCCATTGCAGGAAAGCAATTGGGTTTTGAAGATGCTAGAGGAACTCTATTCTATGAAATTGCTAGAGCTGCCAAAGAAATCAAACCACGTTATTTATTCCTTGAGAACGTGCGAAATTTATTATCGCACGATAAAGGAAAAACATTTACTACAATGCTTACCATCTTGGATGAATTGGGGTACGATGCGGAATGGCAAGTGCTTAACAGCAAAAATTTCGGAGTGCCACAGAATAGGGAACGAGTGTTCATTGTTGGACATCTTAGAGGAGAATGTACCTCAAGAGTATTTCCTATCAGAGGAGAAAACGAGAAATCTAATATTAAACAAATAGGAAATATCGTAACAACAGAAAGTTTTGGAGGTAACCCTCAAGTAGGTAGAATTTACAGCGTAGATGGAATTTCGCCGACTTTAAACACTATGCAAGGCGGAGGACGTGAACCTAAGATTTTGCAAATAGGAAGAGGATTTAACAAAGGCGGAGTACACAATATAGCACCGACAATAACTAAAAATAGTTACCAAGAAAATAATTTTTTAAGTATAAAAGAAGCAACTAAGCAAGGTTATGCTATCGCAAATATTGGAGATAGCATCAATCTATCTCACCCTAATTCGAAGACTAGAAGAGGAAGAGTAGGTAAGAATATAGCAAACACACTTTTAACAAGTGATGAACAAGGGGTAGTGTTATCAGATTACAAGATCAGAAAACTTACACCAAGAGAGTGTTGGAGATTGCAAGGATTCCCAGATTGGGCGTTTGATAAGGCACAAAAGGTAAATAGCAATAGTCAATTATATAAACAAGCTGGGAACAGCGTAACAGTAAATGTGATTGAGGAAATAGCGAAGAGATTAAAGTAGGAGGATAAGGAGATGCCGAATTGGTGTGAAGGATATTTAAAAATAAGAGGAAAAAAGAAAGATTTAATTAACTTTATAGAAAATGAAATTGTTTTGATAAAACAAGAGTCGATTATGTCAGAACCGCAACTTGTGGATATAAAAATGCAAGATGACGGTATAGATTGTAGTTTCAAATACAATAAATCATTTAAAGAATTTTTATATCTAAAAGGCACTAGAAGATTTCTTATAGAAAGCGAAGAAATAGCATTTGATTATGGATATGATGAAGATGAAATTTGTTATTTGACTTTGGATATAAAACAAGCGTGGGGGATTATTATTCAATCTCTTTTAATAGAACATAGTAAAAAATATTCTCTCGATTTTAACATATTTGCCAGCGAATGTGGAATGGAATTTGAGCAGCATATAACCGTTGTTGATGGAAAATTATTAAAGAACGAAGAAAGAACTTATATAGATTTTAGATTTGAGGCAATTAACCCAGATTTAGGAGGATAAAAGATGTTAGGTAGAAATAGTCAAGTATTTAAAGACAGGTCAGTTATAAAAGCCGATATAGAAACAACAGGGTATCAAGGAGGAAAAGCAAAAAAAGGCAGATATATTGAGGTTTCTTTAGAGAACATAGCAGCTACAGGTTGGAATACAACCGTAGTGCAAGACCATAAAATTTGTGAGTTAGGAAATTTACAAAAAATTAAAATCGTATTTAAAGGTGATGGTGAAATAAGAAATTTTCATAAAATAATTAGTCAGTGGAAAGAGTATTTAGATTACCAGTTAGGAGTTGAGATGTAATGAATGAATTAATGCAAAAAATAACAGAACAATTAAATATTAGTATAGACAAAGCACCAGAAGTATATTCAAGTTTAAGAGATCAATATATTATTTGGGAAGTAGCAGCAAGCATAAGCGCTATATTCGGAGTTGTTATATTTTTAATATTAATATATATAATAATACATGACGAAGTTAAAATTAAGAAAAAACATTTAATAATACTAATATGCATAGGCATTATTAGCGTTATTAGTTTAATTGCTTCTCAAGCGCTAATATATATATTTGCACCAGATATTGCATTTCTTAAAGGAGTATTCGGACGATGTTAATTAATTATGAAAAACTAAAACGATACACATATCGAAAAGCGCCAAGTACTAAACATTATTGCCATAAGTGTTGTGGAGAGTTAGACTATTGCAATGTAGAAGAAAATGTATTCTGCATAAGATGTGAGGATTGTCAGACTCATACGTTAGTTGAGGAAAGTAATTGGTACAACGCTATTAGAAAGGTTGAGGAGAACAATAATGAATTTAATAAAATGCACAATAAGTAATAAAGAAAAATTATATTTAAACGCAGAAAAGATAACTGCAATTTACAAAGCTGAACTACCGCCAACTAGAAGTATAGTGGTAGTAGAAAATCAATACTTTCACGTTACAGAAACAGTAGTTGAAATTCTTGCTATGATAGGCGAGAACAAAGGATGTGAAAGTTAGTGTTATTTACTTTTGATAAAGAATTGATAAAAGTGCTAAAACGAAGAATATATGATTTTCCTAAAAAAGAAGCATTAGAAAAAGAAATATACAAACTAAAAGAAAATACTAGAAATGTATTAACAGATACAGAGGTAGCAAATCTAGAGAATAAGTTCAACATGGATTTAAATAATTTCATAAGAGTATTAACTATACCCGCAAAATACAAAGTACATCAAGAACGTGTAGACAACAGAATTCATGAGATACTAAGATTATTATCAGACATATGGAACTATGGATATAAATGGGAAAAAGAAATAAAATTAATTTATCTATTTGACAAAGAAAATAAGAAGTTGAAATTCCATTATGATAAATTTTACATCTACCACCGAAATGAAAGATTGGTCAACATGTGGGAGAATGCAGATAAAGTTTTAGACAGATTTTTTAAAAATAAAATTAAAAGATAGTCAATAGACTATCTTTTTTTAAAAAAAATTTCAAAAATATTAAAGTTTGTCCAAAATGTCCAAAATGTCCGTTATAATTAGTAGTATAGGGAAAATAAAAAAAATTGATTTTCTCTAAAAAATAATTTTTAATTTTTACCCCCCCGCATCAAAAATTTTTATTTTGATGACTTGGGAACCGGGGAAGGGAACTTCTTCCAAAAACGGAGATCTCAGAGAAAAAGGGGTGTAAAAGTCGACGGAAGAAAAAAAGGAGTTGAGATTTTTGGCCAGACCACCAACTAAAAATTCTTTTGAAAAAAATACAATCAAACAAATGAAGTCCTTGGGAACTTATCGAGATGAATTTAAACCGATAATTGAAATCTATGCAGGGCTTCTTTTTCAATATCATACTTACGCAAAGGCGCACGAAGAAAATGATTATCTCGCAATGGAAGAATACACGAACAAGGCAGGAGCAACTAACATGAGGAAAGTTCCATTAATAACAATTATGGAGACTTTGCGGAAAGATATAATTTCCTATTCGGATAGATTGATGTTAAATCCTAAAGCGCTTGGCGATATCGTAACAGAAGAAAATGATTCACCTATTTTAAAATTCTTGCAGACTACTGGAAAAAAATTATGAAGAATTTTGACAGAGCAAAAGCATACGCTAATGATGTTATCTCTGGAAAAGTAGTTGCGAACAAAGAACGCATTCAAGCTGCAGAACGTTTTTTAAAAGATATAGAATCAGATAAGTGGGATCTAAAAGAAAATATTGTGGATTTTGTTGTTACGTTTATTGAAAATATAATAGTCCATGTGCAAGGCGACGATATGAACGCGTTAAGTATAAGAAATACACCACTGAAATTACAAGAGTGGCAACATTTCATAGTTACAAACTTATTCGGATTTAATATCAAAGATAGCCGAGAACGACGGTTTAAGGAATCGTTTATGATGCTGCCGCGTAAAAATGGTAAAACGGCATTCACCGCTGCACTTATACTTGCAGGCTCACTACTGGATATTAAAAGTGGTAGTAAAGCGTATATAGTGGCCAACAGTATTAAACAATCACTAGAGGCATTTGGATTTCTACGACACAATATAGATAGATGGCGCGATAAAAAAATTAATATAAAAGACAATAACCAAGAACATTCTATTACTGGAAATTACGGAGTAGAAGGTTCTTTTTATATTAACGCGTTAGCCAGTGATGAATCCAGATTAGATTCATTAAACGGAAATTTCGTTGTTATAGATGAAGCCCACGGAATGAAAAATTCTAAAAAATATGGATTGATGAAAAAAACAATGAGTGCTTATCGAAATAGGTTACTATCAATTATTAGTACCGCTGGAGATATTCCTAATGGATTTTTGGCTAACAGATTAAAATACTGTCAAAAAATCTTAGATGGAACGATAATCAATGATGAACTTTTTATATTTGTTTGTAAAGCAAATCAAGATAAAGAAGGGAATCCAATTGATTATTTAGACCCCAACACATTAATCATGTCTAATCCATCTTGTGGAGTTACCATCTCACTAGAAAGTTTAATGGCGGAAGCAGAACAAGCGCTTAATGACCCACAGACTAGAAATGAGTTTTTCAACAAAACATTAAACATTTTTACAAATTCAATGAATGCTTACTTCAATGTAGATGAATTTATTGACAGTGATTCTAATTTTGATTGGAGTATTGAAGAATTGGCCAAACTACCAATTAAATGGTATGGTGGTGCAGACTTATCTAAATTACACGATTTAACAGCAACTGCATTATACGGCCAATACAAATATAAAGGGAAAATAATAGATATAGTGATTCCTCATGCATTCTTTCCAATTGTTGCCGCACAAAAAAAAGCTAATGACGATTCAATTCCATTGTTCGGTTGGAAAGAAGATGGCTGGTTAACAATGAGCAATACTCCGACTGTGCTATATGATGATGTTGTCAATTGGTTTGTCGAAATGAGAAACAAAGGATTTAAGATTGCAAAAGTTGGATTTGATAAAAAGTTTGGTAGAGAATTTTTTATTAAAATGAAAAAGCAAAAATTCAACATAGTTGACCAACCACAATATTTTTGGAAAAAATCTCAAGGATTTAGAAGAATTGAAGTCAAAACCAAAAATAAAGAATTCTATTATTGTCATTCAGAGGCATTTGAATATTGCGTAGGAAATGTTCGCGCGATTGAAAAAACTGACGATATGATTCAATTTGAAAAAATTGACGGAGACGGTGGAAATGCAAGAATAGATATTTTTGATGCAGCTGTTTTCGGAGCAGTCCAAATGCTAGAGGATATGGACAAAAACCCTAATATAATGAGCTTTTTCGATTAAAAGAACAGCCATTTAACAGCCGTATAAACGTTCTATTATTTTCTGTAAGGTAATTATACCCCAAAGAACGAATATAGAGCGATTTAAACGGTTTACATAAGATTTAAAAAAGGAGGTAAAAGAGTTTGGGAATTATAGATAAGTTTTTTAAACGTAGCTATCAAAATTCTAATGGTGTTGATATAAAAAAAGTGAATCAAGATAAATTTGTAGAGTACATTTTCCAAGAAGGATATCAGCCATTAAATAAGAATCCAGATGTGATTATTGCAGTTGATAAAATAGCAGACTTAGTATCCAGTATGACTATTCAGTTAATGGAGAATACCGAAAAAGGTGACGTTAGAATTAAAGATGAACTCGCAAAAAAAATCGATGTAGCACCTTGTAAGTATATGACAAGAAAAAGTTGGCTTTACAAAATAGTAAAAGATTTATTGTTAGATGGTAGAGGTAATTCAATTTTGCATATCGAATATGATACCAAAAATGACATCATCAAAAATCTCACACCTTTTCCTATGAAAAGTGTTGATATCATAGCAAACGGAAATGATTATTATATAAAATATAACGGAATTAAGTATTCTCCAGACGAGGTAGTTCATTTCGCAATAAATCCAGATACAGACGAACCATACAAGGGAACAGGATATGAGGTTGTTCTTAAGGATATTGTTCAAAACCTTAATCAAGCAACGTTAACAAAAAGAAGCTTTATGAACGGTAGAAATATGCCTAGCCTAATTATCAAAGTTGATGCGAATAACGATGAGCTTTCTTCGAAAGAAGGCCGAAAAAAAATATATGGAAAATATATTGAAACGGAAAACGCAGGAGAACCTTGGATAATTCCAGCAGAATTATTAGAAGTTCAGCAAATCAAACCGTTAACACTTAATGATATTGCGATTAATGAATCTGTAACTTTAGATAAGCAGACAGTAGCAAGCGTTATAGGTGTGCCACCATTCTTTCTAGGAATAGGTTCATTTAATAAAGAAGAGTATAACAATTTTGTAAGCACCAAAATAATGTCAATCGCTCAAACAATAGCACAGACATTAACGCGAGATATTTTAATTAGTCCTAACAGATACTTCAAACTTAATCCACGTTCACTCTACTCTTACAACTTAACTGAAATGGTAGATGCAGGAAGCAAGATGATTCAATTAGCTGCAATGAGGAGAAACGAACTTAGGGATTGGGTAGGAATGATTCCAGATGAGGAGATGGAAGAAATTATAGTTCTTGAAAATTATCTCCCTCAAGAAAAATTAGGAGATCAAAAAAAACTTTTGGAAGGTGGTGATGACAATGAATAAAAGAACGGCATATATTAATACACAATTTAAGGTTAGAGAAAAAGAGGATACACAAGATTTAATCCTAAGTGGTTATTTTATCAAATTCGATGAAGAAACAGAAATTTGGGACGGTTATTACGAAAAAATTGATAAGAGCGCGATAGATAAATCAATTAATGATTTAGATGTTCGCGCTTTATTCAATCATGATACGTCATTAGTTCTAGGTAGAACCACTAATAAAACTCTAAATTTAACAGTTGATGATACAGGAGTCAAAGGAGAAATTTTAATTAATAAAGATGATCCAATGGCAGTAGGTGTATTTGCGCGAGTAAAACGCGGAGACATAAGCGGATGCAGTTTCGGATTTATCCCAACGGAGATAGATACCATTATAAGAGAAGATAGCACGCTAGATATAATTAAAGGTCTAGAACTTTTAGAAGTAAGTCCATGTACATTTCCAGCTTATCCTCAAACGGAAATTTCGGCTAGAAAAAAAGAGTTTGTAGACAACAAAAAACAACGCTTAGAGCAACGAAAAAAACAATTTAAGGAGAAATATAATGGGTAACGTAATAATTTTAAATGCAAAAATCAAAGCAAGAGCAAATAAATTAATCAATATTGAAAAAGATATCGAGGAAGCTAAAAAACGTGCTGCTGAAACCGAGGCGGCAGTTGATTCAGCTGAAACAGATGAAGATATCGATGTACTAGATGAACAAATGGAAAAAATCCAAAAAGAAATCAAAGAAAAAGAAGAAGCTAAAGAAAAATTAGAACAAGAAATTGTTGATTTAGAAAAAGAATTAGAAGAACTAAACAACAAAAAACCAACATCAGAAAAAGGAGAAAGAGGAATGAATAAAGAAAAAGAAATACGTAGTAATTTAAACAATTTTATCAGAACAAAAGGACAAACAAGAGACGGTGTTAAAATCGTTGACAATGGAGCATTAGTTCCTGTTGAGATTTTAAAACCACAAATTGCACCTACATTGGAAGTCGATTTAAGTAAATTAGTTAACGTTGTGAAAGTAAACAGCGCTTCTGGGAAATATCCAGTAGTTAAAAAATCTGGGAAAAAATTAACAGCTACATCAGAGTTAGAGAAAAATCCAGATTTAGGGAAATTCTCAGCAACACCTGTTGATTACTCAATTGAAACATACCGAGGACATTTAGCAGTTTCTCAAGAAATTATTGATGATGCCGACTTTGATATTTTAGGATTAGTGGCTGAAGATGCTGAACTACAAGTATTAAATACTAAAAATGAAAAAATTGCATCTATTTTAAAAACAGCAACAGCAAAAGCTGTAGCAGGGTTAGATGGAATTAAAGATGTGTACAATAAAGAAATCCCATCAGTTTACGATGTATCGTTAGTAGTGTCAGATTCAATGTTTGCAGCATTAGATAAAGTTAAAGATAAAGAAGGTCGCTATATGTTACAAGTTGATATCACTTCACCTACTGGATATAAATTTGGAGGAAAAGTAATCTATAGACTTCCTGACACTGTTATTGCAGGAGCAACAGGAGAAATGAAAGGATTTATCGGAGATTTAAAAGCCTTTGTTACATTGTTTGATAGATTACAAACAACAGTAAAATGGGTTGAAAATGATATTTATGGGCAGTTACTAGGAATCTTTACTCGTTTTGATGCAAGAAAAACTGACAGCGCAGCTGGATTCTATGTGACTTACACAGATGCAGTCTAGGAGGTAAACTATGGGTGAATATGTAGTGGTTAGAAAATTCTTAGATACAGAAGTTAGAACAAAAAAATATCCTAAAGGGAAATTGTATGAAAAAGGCGAAAAATTTCCAGAAGATGGACTTAAAGTAAGTGAGGAACGTTTAAGGGAATTAAGCACTTACGATAATTCAGCAGGTGATATTTTCATCAAAAAAATAGATGAAATTGAAGAAACAACAGAAGATTCAGGGACAAATAACGAAGAATCTGAAGAAATGTCAGAGTAAAAACTAATTGGTAGGTGATAATATGGATAAAAACTTGATATTGGAGTTGGTTAAGGCCAAAGAAGGAATTACCACATCAATTAGAGACAATTACATCAGTCATATTATCAAAGGGACAATCGACGAATTAACGCGAATTAAGGGCGTGAGATTAAATGGAAACAATCACGCTCACGTCCTTTTTGTAGTCGATTACGCTCATTATCGCTATTGCAATAAAGATGGAGTGGCTATTCCTAGAAACTTGCAATATCGTTTAAATGATTTAATTATCAAAGATGGAGGGGAAAACTAATGTCGTGGAATGACGAGGTAATTTTAATTTCTGAAGGGAAACTAGTTGAAGATGAATTAGGTCAACAAGAGAGAAAAAGAGAGGAACTTAAAGTTCTATGCAATGAGAAGTCCGTAGGACGTTTTGAATTTTATCAAGCGGCAAGAGCAGGATTTAAACCCCAATTAATTCTTAGAATACATCGCTTTGAAAACAACAATCCAATTGAAGTTGTTTTTAGAGGTAAAAAATATAGTGTAATTAAAGAATATACATCTGACGATATTACTGAGTTAACTTGTGAGGAAATCAAAAATGAAAGCAGATGATTTAGGAAAAGCCATATTAAAGGAATTGCAGAACTATGCAAAGGAAGTTCAAGAGGATATGGACGAAGTTGCCGATAAAGTTGCTGATGAAGTTGTAGAAAAATTAAAGAATGAGAGTCCTAAAAGTAACAGAAAGAGTGGCGGAGCATATGCTAGTAGCTGGGGCAAAACGAAAGAAAAAGGAAAAATAACAATCCATAATAAAAAACACTATAGACTAACCCACCTACTAGAGCGAGGCCATGCCAAAAGAAATGGGGGAAGAACAAAAGCCCAGCCGCATATCGAACCTGTTGAACAATTTGCAATTGATATGTTTCCGAAAAAATTAGAGGAGCGACTAGGACGATGAATAATTTATTTAATAATTTGAAACAATTAGGAATACCAGTTGCTTATCATCATTTTGTTAATAGAACAACTCCTACTATTCCTTATTTAGTATATTATTCAGAAGCCAGCAAAAAATTACTGGCAGACAACAAGATACACTGGAAAGTATCAGATATGGTGGTAGAGTTATACAATACAAAAAAAGATTTGAAACTGGAAGAAAAATTGGAAGACATATTAGACGAAATGAAATTAATATACGATAAAACAGAGACATATATTCAAGATGAAGATATATACATGATCTCTTATGATTTTAAATTTGAAAATAGGAGGAAAAAATAATGGAAGAGAATAAGGTAACGTACGGTTTAGAAAAAGTACATTATGCAGTTATTACAGGAGAAAAACAAGGAAAAATTGAGTATGGTACACCTAAACCTATTCTCGGAGGTGTTGAACTTTCCTTAGAACCTAAAGGAGATATTTTCGCTATAAAAGCTGACAACATTGATTTTTATAAAACAGAAAGCAATGAAGGTTATGAAGGAACGCTAAAAGTAGTTAACCTACCTGAAGCATTTAAACAAGAAGTACTTGGAGAAAAAGTAGAAGGTGGAATAACAAGTGAATACAGTAATGCAACTAAAAATTCATTTGCATTATTATTCCAGTTTGAAGGCGATGCACATGCAACACGCCACGTGCTATATAATTGCACAGCTAAAAGACCGAAAGTATCAAGTTCAACAAAAGATGGTAACAACTATAATACAGATGAATTAAGCTTTTCAGCATCACCTAGATCGACCGATAAAGTAGTTAAGAGAAAGACTAATAAAGAGACGCCAACTGAAACATACAACAAATGGTTCGA
This sequence comes from Gemella sp. 27098_8_92, assembly GCF_041433685.1. Lineage (NCBI taxonomy): Bacteria > Bacillati > Bacillota > Bacilli > Caryophanales > Gemellaceae > Gemella > Gemella sp. 27098_8_92. The sequence continues at coordinate 135,565 of NZ_JAPWBZ010000001.1, read as the reverse complement.
AAAAGTACCAGAAATTGAAGCTTCAGCAAGTTCTGTACTATCATCAACAGGGAGGTAAATTAGATGGAGTTAGTAGTTAAAGGAATTAAATTAAAAGCAGCAGCTAATTTGCCTTTTAAATACAAAGCGCATTTTAGACGTGATTTTTTCAACGATATTTTAAAACTAGCTAAAAAATTCAACAAAAAAGAAGAAGCTACTAAAAAACTAAATAAAAAAAATAAACATATAAATGAAATTACAGGGGCAGATATCGACATTATGTACGACATCTTCTGGACATGCGCAAAAATTGCAGATGATAGTATTCCAGAAAAAGAAGAATTTTTTGGTTTACAAGAAAATTTAACTGTAACAGATATTTTCGAAAATATAGCATACTTACTAGAGGCAACTTTTTATACTGAAAAAAAGTAGATGACTCTGAAAATGCTTCAGATGAAGTATTTACTCCTGAATCATTTTTCATGTGTTGCAAGCAATGCGGTCTAACGCTAGATGAATTGTCAGAAATGACAATAGGAAATGCTCTTGATTATCAAACAAAATATGTTGAAATGCATAGTGATAATAAGAAAGAGAAGAAAGCAGTTAGAGCAACACAAAATCATTTTGATAATTTTTAGAGCAAGATTAATTAATCTTGCTCTTTTTAATAATTTAGGAAAGGAGGAATAATATGGCTAAGATTAAAGGAATAACTATTGAAATAGATGGAAATACACAAGGCTTGGAAAAAGCATTGAAAGGTGTCGAGAAAAATACTACAAGTATTCAAAAAGAGTTAAAACAAGTAGATAAATTGTTAAAATTTGATCCTAATAATACAGTTCTATTATCTCAAAAACAAGAATTACTTGGAAAAAGTATAAATTCTACTTCTGAAAAATTAAAAGTACTAAAATCAGTAGAAGAACAAGTTGAAGCACAATTCAAGCAAGGTAAAATCGGCGAAGAGCAATATAGAGCATTTAAACGAGAGTTAGAAAGCACTCAAAATGTTCTTGAAGGATACAAAGGAAAACTATCTGGAATCCAAAGTGAACAAAGTAAACTTGGAGAAAATACTAAAACTCTGGAGAAATACTTTAGTTTGACAGGGAAAAGTGTTGAGGATTTCCGCCACGTTCTTGGTGATAAGCTAACAAATGCAATCAAAAGTGGAAAAGCTAGTAGCGCTGATTTGGATAAAGCCCTTGAGAAGATAGGAAAAAGCGCCTTAGAGAGCAAGGTAGATGTTAATGAATTTAAAAATGCTATTAACAAAATTGATAATATTGATGGAATTGAGAAATTAAACAAACAATTTAAAAATTTAGATGGAACTATAGAAGAATCAACTAAAAAAATTGGGAAAAAACTTGATTTTCAAAATATACAAGCTGGTGCACAAGTAGTTCAAAATCTCGGTAATAAAATTAAAAGTTTTGGTAGCAAAGCAGTTAGCGCATTTACAGAAATAGATGCAGGATTAGATATAGTAACATCGAAAACTGGAGCCATGGGAACAGCATTAGAAGGGATGCATGATATTGTAAAAAATATCGGCGGAACAACTGGCTATAGTTTTGAACAAATCGGCAATGCAGTTGGTGAGATTAATACACAATTTGGTTTAACAGGAGAAACTTTAGAGAAAACATCATTGCTATTTTTAAAATTTTCAAAAGCAAATACTACCGATGTAACGACCAGTGTAATTAACGCTAAGAAAGCGATAGAGGCATTTGGATTAAGTTCTGAAAATCTAGGAAACGTATTGGATTCGGTAACCAAGGTTGCACAGAATACTGGGCAATCAGTTGATACGATTTTCAGCAAAACAGTAGCAGGAGCACCAATCCTTAAAGAATTGAATCTAAGCTTCCAACAAGGAGCAAACCTTATAGGAGTGTTTGAACAAAGAGGATTAGATTCATCTAATATGCTAAGTAAACTAACTAAAGCAGCAGCGATTTACGGGAAAGAAGGGAAAACCTTAACTGAAGGATTAAAAGGAACTATAGAAAAAATAAAGAATGCTACAAGTTCTCAAGAACAATATAATGAAGCTTCAAGAGTTTTCGGAACTAAAGCAGCGCAACCTATGATTGCTGCGATAAAAGAAGGTAAGTTAAGCTTTGAGTCATTAAATAGCACTATGGAAAATGTTCAAGGTACTACAGAAGAAACAGCCAAAAGAATGGGAGAATCTCATAAAGGTATAGGTGCTGCTGCTAATGCTCACAAATTGGCAATGTCAGAATTAGGAGAAATAATTGCGGGAACAATAACACCTATCTTTCAACAATTGGCTAAAGTATTCAAAAAGGTAGCTGACTTTTTTAATAAGATTCCCACCCCAATTAAAGACTTTATTGTAATACTCGGACTACTAGTTGCTGCATTTGCTTCTTTAGCGCCAAGTATTGCAGTTGTAGCTCTCGCAATGAGCTCGCTAGAAATTGCACTGGCTCCAATATTATTGATATTCGCAGGAATAGCGCTCGCAATCGCGGGTATAATTGTTATTTGGAAAAATTGGGGAACAATCATTGATTGGTTAAGTCAAAAATGGGATGAGTTTAAAAATTATGTATCAGGAATATGGACAGTCATTTCCGAGACAGCCAGCATAGTTTGGGGGACAATTAGCACAACCATATCAACAGTAATAACTATAGTTTCAACCATAATTAGCACGACATTAGCGGTGATTAGTGGAATATGGTCAAGTATCTGGGGAACAATCAGCGGTGTTGCTTCAACTATTTGGGAAACAATCAGCACAACGATAACAACCTTAATCGATGGTATTTCAAATACAATCAGCACAGTACTAGATACAATTAGTGGCATTTGGTCAACAATTTGGGGAACAATCAGTGGAATTGCCTCAACTATTTGGGGTGGGATTACAACAACAATATCTGGAGCATTAGGAGGAATAAGCACAACATTTAGTTCTATAATGAGCGGAATAAGCAGAACAGCTAGCACTATTTGGGATGGAATTAAGGGTGTGTTTAGTCGAGCGATAAACTGGATTAAAGGGTTGTTTAATTTCCAATTTAAATGGCCTCATATCCCATTACCACATTTCAGCATAAGCGGAAGTATGAACCCATTAAAATGGATAGATGAAGGTGTACCCAAAATTTCAGTTCAATGGTACGCAAAAGGTGGTATCTTAACTAAACCAACGATATTTGGTGCAAGAGATGGCCAATTATTAGGTGGTGGAGAGGCAGGAAATGAAGCAGTCCTACCACTTAACGAACAAACACTTGGAGCAATAGGGCGAGGAATAGCTGCAACAATGAACAATGAAAGCATAGTTATTAATATTAACAATCCAATTGTTAGAGAAGAAGCAGATATTCAATTAATAGCTCAGGCAGTTTACCATGAAATCGAAAAAGGAAAAAACAGATTAAATAAATTGAGAGGAATAAGCGATGATAGAATTTAACAAGTTAACTTTTAACAATAAAAGCACAGCTGATTTTGATTTTGAAATTATCGTTGAGACTTCTCCATCATTAAATTATGTAAGCAGCAAATCAGAACTATTTGAACTAGATGGGAAAACAGGTGCATTAGTTCGAGATAACTCCAATAGAGGTGTGTTACCTTTAAAATACACATTACACCTTATCAAGCCAACAGAAGAGCAACTCAAAGAAATTAAACGTTGGTTATCAGTTGAAAACGCGTGGCTTAAACCACCGCAGAAAAACATCCTATACAAAGTGTACAAAGTAGAAAGCTTTTCTTCATTTCGAAATAAACTTGGCAATTATCAAATTGAAGTGGAATTCAAATGTGATCCTATTGCATATAATATTGAGCCATTCAGTAAAGTATTTAATCCAAACGGAACACTAGACACGCAAGGAGACTATGCTATTTTTCCAAAAATAACAATCGAAGGGAATAGCACTAGTGAAGTGAGTTTAACAATTGGAACGCAAGTAGTAAGATTTTCGAAACTAGATACAAAAATCGTAATGGACGGAAACCCAAGTAATCCAGTTGTTTTAGATAAAAACGGAAATGATGAAACAGTACTTTGGAAAGGTGATTTTATTAAATTAGAACCAAATAAAAGGCTTGGTATAGTTGGGAGTACAGGTATTATAAGTATTAAAATTGAATGCAGATGGGGGTGGTATTAGTGATAGAATTATATAACCAAAATACAACGGACTTCACCTATCACGGAGTGATTCTACATGAATGTACAAAAGCTGTTGTTAAGGAAGCTTTAAACGGCGATTTTGTAGCCAAATTAGAATACCCCATCACTAATTCCCATAGGTACAAAAAACTAAAAACAAATAAGATAATATACCTACCCACACCTAGAGGAAATCAACCATTTAGAATTTATGATCTTGAAAAAAGAAATGACAGAATAATAATCGAAGCGCAACACACAACTTTTGACATAATGGAACAATTGGTCGAACCTATTAGTATTAATAATAAGACATGTAGAGAGGCCTTAGATACATTATTCGGAAAAATGAAAACCCCAAATAGTAAATTCACTTGGAAATCTGAAATAACAGAACGTCATACTTACAATACAACGGAAGAAAAAACCTTTTATTCCAACCTAATGGACGGTAAACATAGTATAGTAGGTACATGGGAAGGTGAGTTATTAAGAGATAATTTCGGCATAGAAATTAAGAAAAGAATTGGGAAAGATACCAATATTGTTATCTCAACAAGTACAAATCTTAAAACCTTCGAAGAGAAACAAAGTTCGCGCGGTGTAGTTACTAAAATTTATGGAAAATCAACGTTTAAAGCAAATAAAGACGACAAAGAGGATACAGTATTAACAGCGGTAGCGATAAGCTCACTTAGAAATACGTATCCTTTTGAACGTGAAAAAAGCTATGAAAACAACAATATAAGAAGTCAATCAGAACTTATACAATGGTTAAATAACAAGTTTAATAAAGACCATATCGACAAAGTAAGTAGCAATATTAAAGTAACACATCAACAACTAAACAACAGGATTATTAATTTAGGTGATACCGTGCGAATTTATGTAGCCGAACATGATGTAGAAGTCACTAGAAAATGTACCGAATATGAGTACGATGCTATCTTTAAAAGATATATCAATGTTACTTTCGGTGAGGAAAAAACAGGAATAACAGGAATTGGAAGCACACATAGTAATAGTAGCCAGGAAGTTCAAAACATTGTAAGTATGTTTCCTGGCAACAGCAAAGAATTCTATGATAACTTAGCGGAATTGTTGCAAGAAAACGCTAAGAAGTTATTTGAAAAAGAGAGTGGAAAATTCTTGGAAGGTATTAAAGACAGTATCGAAAAAAATAAATCTCAAATAGAACTTAACAAAGCGAAAATCACAGATGAACTGAATAGGCTCAAAGTAGATACTAGTAATGAATTAAGCAACTTCAATAAAAGTTTAAAAGAAACAAAAGCAACAATGGATGGACGTAATGAATATTACGGGAAACAATTTAATGCTCTACACGATGATATAGACAGAGGTTTCCACTTTTTTGAGCAAAAATTCGAACAGCGAATTAAAAGAACAGTTGATGATAGTATGATACGTACAGACGCTTTAAGAGCCTGGACAGAAGATTTAACGACAAGCAAATTAACTAGAGAAAGAGAAGAAATCCTAAGAATCATCGACAATAAAGGATATATTACAAACACCTCTTTTTCTAACAAGTTTGAAGAAACAGCAAAAGGGATTCGAAGAGAAATAAGCAATGTTGATAATAAGGTAAATACTTTAAATTCATGGAAGTTAGTAGCGAATGAGACACTAAACAACGTGGTATCTAAAACAAATGATGTACTTACCTATTCACAACTAAAAATAACAAATAATGGAATTAATTTTGGAGCAGGCCAAGAGTTCAACGGACAAAAATTAATAAGTATGCTTACAGTTAATCCAGGATATATCAAGGCAATAACCGAAAAAATGATAATAACTCCAGCTAATGAAAATTTAGTGAATTCAGATCTCAAGAATACTTCTTTTGTAGCCAGTAATGGAAAGATGCTAGCAACAGAAATAACAGGAATTAATACTCCAGCAGAATTTCTTATCAAGGGATACACGCAAATACCAAGTGTGACTATATTATATTTCTCCGCAAAAGTGCAGCTGAAAAACTCGAATACTATTCATACATATACGGCCTCACCTTATCTTGTTAACAGTGGAAATTTCGAGTGTAGCTTAAAGATAGACAACGTCGATACCGATCAAGTGAAGAACATATCTTTTATAGCATATACATACAGCGAATCTGGGGCAGGGATAGTTACATTTAAAAACTTAGCCATTATCCAAAAAAAATCAGCAAGCTTACTGGTGGACGGAACTATCACATCGAATCATCTAATGTCTAAGATTATTAAAGCAGCACACATTGACACAAGCGCAATAGAGGCTATACATATCAAATCAAATAGTTTAACAGCTGATAAAATTTTAGTAGATGAGGCATTTATTAACAAACTATTAGTTAACAATTTATTAGTGGATAAACTAACCACTAATTATGCATTTATAACTAAAATATTAGCGACTGATATTGATGCAACTCGAATAAAGTCGGGATATTTAAGTGGAGATAGAATATACGGTGGAACAATTCAAGGGGTCACACTCCAAGGATTAAATAAAATAAAAATAGGTGAACGTGGATTTATGCAACCGATAGAAAAAGGACTACAAATCAACGCTCCTGCATCTCATAACGCTAATTGGGGAGTTGGGGTTCAAATTGCTGGTGCTGCTTATCCAAGAGCCGGCACAGGAACAGTTCCTAAAGGATTATTCATATATAGTGATGACGATTTTGATACTGGTGGGACAGTAACTTCAAGAAACGAAAATTTAATAACAGTTAATGGAACAATTACTTGTCGAAGTTTATCTGATGGATATGGGAATTATAGTTGGGGATATGCAATCCCTACTATTAGGGAGTTTAATCAAGGAGGCAAAGGTCTATATCCAATATTTGACATATATCACCAAGATAATAGCAATGGACAATATTTACTATATACCGTACCAGGTACAACTTTCTCAGTTGATGCCTCAAGAATATCTGATATTAGATTAAAAACAAATATAAAAGAATCTAAAATCAAAGCGTTAAACATTATTAATCAAATTTCATTCAAGTCATTTGATTGGCGAGAAGCTAAAAAAGGTCATGAAAAACTCGGAATGATAGCGCAAGAATTGGAAAAATTAGAACCTAGCTTTGTTAAATTTATAACACCGCAAAGAGGAGAAGGCCATTACGCGCTAGATATGGCAACACTAAGCACCTATAATCTAAAGGCAACCCAAGAGATTGATTATAAATTTGAAGTCAAAATAGCAGAATTAAACCAAAAAATAAACAAACTAGAAAATGAAATAAAAGAATTAAGGAGTGCAGCATAAATGGAATTAAAGATTAAAAACAAAAACATAGAGATTATATACAAAATATTTTCGGAATTACCTATTACGAAAATGAAAGCAAATAGAGGTAGGGCTAAACTGCTTAAAAAACTAGAAGAAAAATTCAATAATTTTATCGAGGACAGAAAAGAAATCCTTGAACTTTATGTTGAATTCGATAAAGAAGGTAAACCTATTTCAAACAATGGAAAGTTACAATTTAAAGAGGATTATACCGAAAAAGACTTAACTAAAGATATTGACGAATTAGCCAATGAATTAATCATTATCCAAAGTGGAGAATACTCAAATAGATTTATTGACTTATTTGATGATCTAGAAAATTTAGAAACGCAATTATCAGCACAAGAAATAATCTTATTAGATGAATTATTAGAGCAATACGAAAATCAAAAAGGAGAACAAAAATAATGGCATTAGTAATTAAAAAAACAACAAAACTTACTGGAGAATTTAAAGTGGAAGACGTAATCGTTAAAACAACAACAGTAGATATTGACGAAAACGGAGTATCAACTGTATTTGAGTATATGAACAATGCAGACTTATATGCCTCTAATCGAAGAGAAATGAGAAAACAGGAAAAAGAATTTAGAGATAAAAGATATGAAGTTGAAGATGCTATTTTAGCTGAAATCGAAAAGAAAAATATAGGTCAACAAGCCTAATTTAATTAAGGAGAAACATAATGTTTGAATTTTTAAAACACTTTCTAGAAACTGAAGATGGAAAAATTTTATATTTATTATCAATGATAAGCTTAGCGATGATTCTTGATTTCTTAACAGGAATCATTGCTGCTAAAATTAATTCTAATATCACATTCAATTCTAAAGCAGGAATTAATGGGATTTTACGAAAAATAGGAAGTATTCTAGTAATGGTATTCTTCATTCCGATTTCAGTGCTTATTCCTGGAGATACAGGCACTATTCTTATATATACACTATACATAGGATACTTAGTAATGGAGCTTAAGAGCATTGTAGAAAACCTAAATAAAATGGGAATAGATGCAGAAGCTCTTAAAAATATCATCGAATTACTTAGCAAAAATAGAGGTGACAAATAGTGGTGAAAAAATCTGAAGCAATCGCACATTTAAAGTCGGAGGTTAATAAACCTCATGATATTGACGGATTTTATGGAAGTCAATGTACAGATTGGGTTAACTACTATTTAGGCAAAAACTGGGGAATCAGATTATATGGAAATGCTATTGACTTTTTAGAAAATGCTAAAAAACAAGGTTTAACTGTAATATATAACGCTCCAGGAGTTAATCCAAAAGAAGGAGATATATTTGTAATGGAAGTACCTTATCACGAGCTCGGCCACACTGGAACAGTAATCGCTGATAGTGATGGATATACGATTGAAACCATTGAACAAAATATTGATGGAAATGCAGATGCATTAACCAACGGAGCGCCTGCACGATTTAACAAACGTGATTTCACTGGTGTTATTGGTTGGATTAGACCAGACTTTGAAGATGAAGGGAGTAGAAATATGACTTATATAGAAGATGAAACGTATTTAAGAAGAGACACACCTCAAGTTGGTGTATCTCCTTACAGACAAGTACACGCACATTCAACAGGAAATCCTAATTCTAAAGCCAGCGGAGAAGCTAGCTATATGAGAAATAAGGATTTAAACAGCGGTTTCTATACGCATGTAGTAGGGAATGGCCAAGTATTTCAAACAGCCTTAGTAGGACAAGGCGCTTGGGATGTTGGAGGCGGTTGGAACAATGAAACATTTGCTGCAGTCGAACTTATAGAAAGCCATAGAACTTACGAAGAATTTAGAAAAGACTATGAAATTTATATCCAATTATTAAGAGATTTAGCAACACAAGGTGGAATACCAATTACAGTTGATTCTAGCGCTCTTGAAGGAATAAAAACACATTTTTATTGTACTAACAATCAACCTAATAACTTTTCAGACCACATAGATCCATATCATTATTTGGCCAAATGGGGTATTACAAAAGAACAATTTAAAAAAGATGTTGAAAGTGGAAGCATAAGCAATATCCCACAAAATAATAATGACAGTAGTAATGTACTAGATACCAATACTACTCTAGAAAATCGAGAACAGCCATACTATAGGGGTTACCTAAGCGAAGATTATTATGTGGAAACAGAGCCTAATGCAAATAGTAAGGACAAAGAATACTTACCTAAAGGAACAGAAGTGTACGTATACGAAAAGAAAAACGGCTGGAGTAGAATAGGTTCTCACACATCAAATCAATGGGTAGAAGATGATTATTTAGTTAACGCTACTGATATGTAGTATCGTGTTGCAATAAATGATAAACAATGTTATAATTTAGTAAGGCTTTTCGAATCCAAAAAGCCAACTAGATACCAAACCCCTTAGCTTATGCTAGGGGGTTATTTTTTATTGACAAAGATTGAAAATTGTATTATTATTTAGTTATAGATAAATACGGTATTTTATAGTTTGAGAGAATGTATATTTTGAATCTAAATCATTCGAGTTCAAATAAAGATTTATCTGTATTGCCTTATGGCTGAGCCGGTGTCGGCTCTTTTTTTAACCCTTAACTAAGTTTGAGGGTTATTTTTTTATGTCTTCTTTAAAACTTTTTACAAAAAACTATTGACACGTTATAACGTGTATGATATAATAAAAGTACAAAGTAAGAAATGAGGTAAAAGGAAATGGGAAAATTCATAGAAAAAAACGGTAGATCTCTAATGAAAGAAGTAACAAAAGAGTACTTGCTTAGAGCACAATCAATTTTTAAATTTGTAAAAACATCAAAATATTACACTTCTACATTTGATATCATAAGAAAAAATGACCATACAGTCCTTGAAATAGTAAGCATTTCTCATTGCAGCAGATATTTAAGTAAGCCAGAGGTTAAAATGGTAACAGTAATTGTGAGAGGAAATGACGAAGAATATATTAACTCTGAATATGAGAGGGACGATAGAATTGAGGTGTTCGAATTTTTACACGAACTAAAACTTGATTATTACGGAGTAGCTAAAATTTTTAACGAAGGGGTAAAAATCGGAGATAAAGATTACTCATCTACAATCGTTCCTTTTGAATTTAGAGAAGCTAAAAAAATGAACCTATACAAAAATGTTAGTTCAGAGGACTTAGAAAAAATCTTAAAAGAAGGTATCCTGCCAATTTCAAAAACTGGGAATGATAACTGGGAAGGTAATAGAAGAGCAAATAATTCAACTGAGGTGGTTTATTTATTCAACCCAACAACAGATGTTAAAAGTTTCAGCCAATATGGAGATGTGGTGCTTGAGGTTGAAGTAGAGGCTTACAGAAATGAAATTGCACCTAATGATTCTAACCATGGACAATATGAGGAATATATCGTAGCGGAAGTTAAACCAGAACAAATAGTGGGTGTGAGATATGAGTAAATTATCAGAATCAAAAAGAAAAGCTAACAAGAAATGGGACGATAAGAATAAGGAGCGCAAGACTTACATAGTCAAGCGCTCTACAGCTAGAAATTTTATAAAGAATATGGATCGCGAGGATATTGCAGAATTTGAGCAATTAATCCAGGAGAGGAAGGAAAGAAAAGAGTAGTTGTTATTGACATCTACTTCTTTTTTTATTGACAAATTTTTTTAAAAATTTTTCAAAATAACTATTGACTTTATACATCATATGATGTATAATTATAAATATAAAGGAGGTGAAAAAGTGGGTAAAAAACAAAATAAAAAAGAAGATTCTAAACAAGAAACTCTTTTAAAATTATCAATAATATTAGCTCTGGTACAGTTAATTAAAACGATAATTGAGTTGATTGCTAAAATCTTCTAAATACTTCAAGGGAACGGAGCTTATAAAAGCTCCAAGTACCTACTTGTTACTCACATTATACCATGAAAAAAGAAAAGATACAAATAACAATTCTTATTTTAGGAATTATAGCGACTATAATTTCAATAATTTTAAAATTTATCTAGGAGGTAGTATGATTGAAAAAGTAATAAAAGAAATTGAAGAATTATTTAACAGCAACATTACAGATTATAGAATAGCGAAAGATAGTGGTGTAGCTTTAAGTATGATTCAAAATTACAGAAATGGCAGTAGGAGTATAGAAAATATGACTTTAAAAACAGCCGGGAAATTATGTAAGTATATCGAAAGGTATGAAAAAATAGACAAAAAATGATATAAAGGAATTATAGAGCTACGATAGGTGGGGGAATTCTTAGTGTATTGGAAAAGACCTCGATTATATTAATATTTTAATAAAAACCAAACAATATATCACTAAAACTATTACGGAATTATAAACGTTGTTATTTATTTGTATTAATAAATAATACTAATTTTAAATTAAGAAACATTGAATTTACAACAATTATATATTTATATAATATATAATAAATATAAGATAAAATCAGAGAAACTAAATAGCACTCCTACACTTCTGTAGAAATGCTTATCGTATTATTTATTATTGCAATTTTGTTAATATTAATAATACCTAATATTACTAAAAATATTGACACTGCAAAAGATAAAAGTTCGGAAGCATATGAAAAAACAGTTCAATCACAAGTAACAGCATACGAAATAAATGAAAAAGATAGTAATGTTACTTTTGAGAAATTGGTAGAAAAACATTATTTAGATGGACCTGTAGAAAAAGCTAGTACCGCACCTAATGGTAAAAAAATTGTAATATCAAATGGAAAAGCGACATTACAAAAATAGTGCTGGTTATTCATTAGTTGAAATGTTAGCAGTATTGTTAATAGTCAGTATTATCATTATTATTTTATCAAAAACATCAGTAGCTAATTATAATAAATATAAAGAAAGATTAGCGTTAAATGAATTAGTATCAGATTTATATCAGTTACAAACACGAAGTTTAAATGAAGAGAATATCTATATAGATTTATTTTCAAGTGATGGAGAATATGTCATGCACTATAGTAATCAAAATTACTGGAAAAAGATTTCAAATGATGGAAAAGTACTTTTAAACAGGCCGAATATCAGATTTAAATATAGAGAAGGGAATTTAATATCTAGGGCAAATACAGTCGATGTAAAGTTTCCTGAAAGTTTATATAGACTTATTATTCACCTAGATACTGGATATATAACCATTGATGAAATTGAATAAATCAGGGTTTACATTTGTAGAGCTTATAGGGGCACTGTTTATTTGTTCATTGCTTTTCGTATTTCTAATTCCTAATATGGTTAGGCAATACGCTAATTTGAGCAAGCTTGAAAAAGAACTGGAAATGAAAGAGGTTCTTTATGAAGAAATAAGTATTAATAAACATAGTAACTTTACTAATAGGCGTGGACAATATTACATAGAAGTTAAAGATAAGAAGGCGAAAATAGTTGATGAAGATACAGGGGAAGAAGTTAGTTACTAAAAAAAATAGTAAAGGATTTACTTTGTTGGAGCTAACAATTTCGTTATTTCTACTCCTTATTTTATCGTTATTGTTGACATTAATACTTCAAACTACAATAAAAACATCAAGGAATTTTTTAGATTTTACTAATTATGAATATGCATTAGCGCATAAGAAAATATTAGAAATTTATAATGATAGTAGTAAAGTTGAAAGAGAAAGTAATTTTGTAATGATGACTAATAAGGACAAAAAAGAAGAGGTTAAATTAGTTTTTCAAGGAGATAGAGTGTATATAGCAAAGCAAAAGAGTAAGGATTTTTATGCTGGATATATTTTACTGTTGAAAAAATTAAAATCTTATTCTATTGAACAAAATGGAGATATGATTCATATAAAGCTGAAGGATAGAGAAGATAAAGAAAGAAATCTATATCTAAAACTTAAAAATGACGAAAAAAGTAAAAAAGAATCTGAAGAAAAAGATACAGATAAAAATAATGATAAACAATCAACTAATACACAGGAAAATAAAAATGATTAATAAAAAAACTACCATGCTAAAAGATAAACAGGGTAATGCTATTATAGTATCGCTACTTGTAACTATGTTAGTAGTTGTGGTAATGTTTAGTGTTGTAGGTATTTATATGAATAAAATGTACAGCATTAAAAATATTAATAACTATTATGATAAAAAAATAATAGAACAATTAAACAAAGAAAAATAATCTGAATAATGTTTTATGAACTAGAACTATATTTCTATATAAATAGTTATGTATAGTTCTAGTTTTTTATAAAACAATTGAGCCCTAATTGTTATTAGCCACTTTTAAAATTAATGTATTGCTTTGTCTTAGCAAATAGTTTAAAATGATACTATATGATTTAAAATTGAATTGATTCCAAAGGAGAAAAATAATGAATAAAAAAGTATTATTTCTACTAACAGCTGGGGCTGGAGTAGTTGCAGTAAAATCATTATTAAAAACTGAAAAACTAAATAATGAAGATCGTGAAAAAGTTGAGGAATATAAAAAATTTCTAGAAGAAAAAGGATATACAGTTAGTAAAAATACTTATCTACCTAATAATTTAGATTTATTATCTGTTTCAGCATTACCAATGTATTATAAAGCAGCTAAAACAATAGCTAAATTTATTTTCTAGAGCCATGTTTATTCCAGAAAAAAATTACTCATTTTACGAAGAGAATCCTAAAGGTAAATTAACAATAAAAAAATTTGTAAAAGAGATGTACTATCGCATAATGTATGATGAAATATCTCTTTTATCTGCAAATTTAAGTTATTATTTTATTTTATCTGTGTTTCCAATGCTGATAGTTGCGTTGGCATTAACACCATATTTTAAAATAGATCAACAATTTTTGCTAGCTAAGATACAAACTTTTGCCCCTGGTGCATTGGGGGATTATCTTTTTAATATGATAAGCGAAGTTTTGAACAGTAAAAATAATAATACAATTATTACTATTGGGATAGTATTTACTTTATGGTCCGCATCTAATGGTATATATGGGATAATTATAGCATTTAACAATGCATTTAGAGTACGTGATGGACGTATTTGGATAGTAACAAAAATTATAAGTATAATTTTTACAGTTTTATTCTTAATAGGTATGTTTCTAGTTTTAGCATTAGTTGTTTTTGGCAAACAACTTACATATTTGTTATTTCACAAATTTAACTTGGATGAAGGTTTTTATACAATGTGGTCGTACTTAAGTTATAGTTTTCCAATCTTGTTTACTTTTATTGTCTTTGTATTTTTATATATACTAGGACCAAACTTAAAATTAAAATCTATTAGTATATTACCTGGAGCGGTATTTTCAACAATTTCTTGGACATTAGTCAGTAGATTATTTGGATACTATATTGATCATTTTTCTAGTTATATAAAAACATATGGTACTATTGGAGCGTTGATGGCGTTTATTATTTGGTTATATATTACAGGATATATACTAATAATAGGAGCAGAGATTAATGCGATTTTTCATAATTATAAGGTAGAACACCGTATTTTTGAAGAAACACATACAAAGGAATAGTTTAATATTATTAGAGCTTTGAGTTTAAGACAATTAACTCGAAGCTTATTTTATATATTATTAAGCTAGAATAATGTAAAAAGTGTATATTTTATAGTATAATAATAAATACTTAATTTCATTTGTGGAGAGGAGAATAGTGATGATTAAAGAAGTTTATTTAGCGGGTGGATGTTTCTGGGGAGTAGAGGGATATTTTTCTCAACTAAACGGAGTAATCGAAACCAAAGTAGGGTATAGTAATGGAACTACTACAGAAACTAATTATCAAAAAATAAAATCAACAGATCACGCAGAGGTAATATATTTAAAATATGACAATGAGATATTATCACTAAATGATGTTCTACGTCATTATTTTAGAATTATTGATCCGATTAGTGTAAATAAACAAGGTGGGGATATTGGGCGTCAATATAGAACCGGAATTTATTATGTCGATGAAGAAACCTATAGAGAAGTAAGTGACTTTATATCAAACTTACAAAAAGAGTTTTCGAAAAAGATTGCAGTAGAAGTAGAAAAAGTTAGTAATTATGTTGATGCAGAAGAATATCATCAAAAATATTTAGAAAAAAATCCAACAGGATATTGTCATGTGGATTTATCATTAGCTAAAAAGAGTTTATAATAATATTAAACTAGCTATTATATTTTTGTAGATTAAAAATTAAAGAAATTTTAAACAATAATTAATAAATATTTTGAAAAAATAGCTAAAAAAAGGTAGAATATAAGTAAGTATAAATAAGGAGTTTTAAAAAATGACTAATATTTTAATTTTTGGACATAAAAATCCTGACACAGATACTATCTGTTCAGCAATTGTTTATAATAACTTAAAAAGATTACAAGGTATGGACTCTGAAGCGGTTAGACTAGGTGAGTTAAATGATGAGACTAAGTATGCATTAGAGTATTTCAACGTAAGAACACCACGTCTTATAGAAGAGGTAAAGGAAGGACAACATGTTATTTTAGTAGACCATAATGAGTTTCAACAATCTGCTAACGGGATAGAAAAGGCTGTTATTCGTGAGGTAATTGATCACCACCGTATTGCAAACTTTGAAACAGCTGCACCGCTATATTATCGTGCAGAACCATTGGGATGTACAGCAACAATCCTTAAAAAAATCTATGAAGAACAAAGTGTCCATATTGACAAGCAAATGGCAGGACTAATGTTATCAGCACTTATTTCTGATTCATTATTATTAAAATCACCAACATGTACATTACGTGATAAAGTAGCAGCAGAAGAACTAGCTAAAATAGCAGGTGTGAACTTAGAAGAATATGGTCTAGCTATGCTTAAAGCAGGAGCATCTACTAAAGACAAAAAAGCAGAAGAGTTAATCACACTAGATGCTAAAGAATTTATTCTAGGCGATGATAAACTTATTGTTGCTCAAATTAATACAGTTGATGAAAAAGAAGTAGCAGATCGTAAAGAAGAATTAGCAAATGCTATTAACTCAGAAATTTCTGAAAAATCTTTATCAGCATTTGTATTTGTAATTACTAATATTTTAACTTCAAATTCTGAGGTATTAGTGTTAGGAGCAAAACAAGACAAAGTTGCTGCAGCATTCGGGAAAACTCTTGCTAATGACTTTATGACATTAGAAGGTGTTGTTTCTCGTAAAAAACAAGTAGTTCCTCAAATCACAGAAGAATTCACAAAATAGTTTTGTTTATATTTAAAGAAGGAAAGTGAGGATAGAATTCTCACTTTCTCTTGTTATTAAAGAAAGGAGATTTTATGCAGAAAAGTAAATCAATATTATGGACGGCAGTAAAGAGTATTGTTGTCAACACGCTGATTGTTCTTGCTTTTTCAGGATTATTTAGATCAAGCTTATTAATAGATAAACCTAGTTATGGATTTTATGGAGCAATACTAATAACATTGATGTATATGTTTATTAGACCATTACTAATGTTTATAAGTATTGTGCCAATAATTATGACTTTTGGTATATTTATTGTTGTAATAAATGCAGGTATAATATTGTTAGTATCATATCTGTTGGCACCACATTTTATTGTTTCATCTTTCGGATCGGCATTCTTTTTAGCAATTTTTATATCTATCTTTAATGCATTATTAAATACAGGAGATAGAAAAATTATAATAAAAAGATTTTAGATGAAAGATGTACAAATACTATTTGTTTAATACAAAAATGAAGGAAATGAATTAATGAAAAAACTAACAACAAGAGATATTGTAGAAAGATTAAAACTAGAAGTAATAAGTGGAGAAGCTGGTTTAGATCGTGAGATAACGACTGAGGAGTTATCACGACCTGCTTTGCAACTTGCGGGCTATTTTTCACATTATTCCCCACAGAGAATTCAAATATTAGGAACAAGTGAATTATCATTTTTTAAATTAATAGCAGATGCTGAAAAAAAATCTCGAACACGTATGTTATGTACGAGAATAACGCCTTGTATTATTATTTCAACAAATCATGATGTTCCAGAAGAACTAATTGCGGCATCAAATAAATACGATACACCAGTTTTAAGAAGTACTCAAGAAACTACAAAACTTATGGGGAATATTACAAATTATATTCAAAAAGAATTTGCTCCAACAACTTCTGTTCATGGAGTTTTTATTGAAGTTTATGGAATAGGTGTATTGATTACGGGGGAAAGCGGAATCGGTAAAAGTGAGGTGGCGTTAGAACTTATTAATCGTGGGCATAGATTAGTAGCCGATGATAGAGTTGATATTAAAGAAATAGAACGTGGATTATTAATTGGTAGTTGTGAGTCTACGCTTATTAAACACTTATTGGAAATTCGTGGACTAGGTATTATAAATGTAATGACATTATTTGGGACAGGAGCAGTACGAAGTGATAAACGTCTGCAACTTAATGTACATTTAGAAACATGGAATGATAATAAGCAATATGATAGGATTGGATTAGGAAATGAATATAAGGAAATACTAAATTCTAAAATAGAGAAGAAAACTATTCCTGTTCGACCAGGGCGAAATGTTGCGATTATTATTGAAACTGCAGCTATGAATTATCGTTTAAACCAAATGGGTATTAATACAGCAGAGGAATTTACTGAACGTTTAGCTGAAGAAATAAAAAAGAATAATATAAAAAGTGAGGAAGAGTAAGTATGATTTTAGGATATTTAGATCCAATTGCCTTTCATTTATTTTCAAAACCAATTTATTGGTATGGAATAATAATTGCAATGACAGTGTTAGTTGCATATATGATGGCAGACCATGAAGCAACAAAGCGAGGCTTAAAAAAAGAGACGATGCTAGATTTATTACTTATAGCATTGCCAATAGCATTCATATTTGCGCGTGCATACTATGTAATTTTCAGATGGGATTACTATAGTACTCGAAAAGATGAAATAATTGCAATTTGGGATGGAGGAATAGCGATATACGGCGGATTATTGGGAGGATTTTTAGTATTATACTTCTTTGCAAGACGCCGTGGAGTAAAAATTATTAAAATGCTAGATATTATAGCTCCTAGTCTTTTAGTTGGACAAATGCTAGGGCGCTGGGGAAATTTCTTTAACCATGAGGCATATGGAGAAGTAGTTAGTCGAGAATTCTTGGAAAAAAGGTTTATACCAAATTTTATTATAGAAAATATGTACATAGACGGCGCCTACCGCCAACCAACGTTTTTATATGAAAGCCTTTGGTGTTTTATTGCTTTAGTTATTTTATTATTAATCCGTAATAAGTTGGCTCAAAGTGAAGTTTTTGCAATGTATATAGTTCTTTATGGTATTGAGCGCTTTGTAGTAGAAGGTATGAGAACAGACTCATTGTATATCGGTTCGTTAAGAGTATCTCAAGTTCTTTCACTGGTATTTGTTATAGGAAGTCTGATATACTTAATAATGCTTAATACAAAATATAAAGATAAAAAAGTTTTGTATATAGAATCATAAAAAAGAGGGTGAAATATATGTCAGAAAAAATTTACGATTTAATTATTGTTGGAGCAGGACCTGCAGGAATGACAGCTTCTATCTATGCCTCACGTGCTAATATGTCAGTTTTAATGTTGGAGAGAAAATATCCAGGTGGTCAAATGCTTTCAACAGAAGAAATTGAGAATTACACAGGATATGAGATGGTTACTGGACCAGAATTATCAGAGAAAATGTTTGAACATTCTAAAAAGTTTGGAACAGAATTTGCTTTTGGAAATATTACAAAAGTAGAAGTTAGAGATAATTTAAAATATTTGACAGCAGGTGAGAATGAATATGTAGCGAAGTCAGTAATTATTGCGACAGGTTCAGAACATAAGTTGTTAAATATCCCTGGAGAAGAACAATTCTCAGGAAAAGGTGTAAGTTACTGTGCTGTTTGTGATGGAGCGTTCTTTAGAAATAAAGAGGTAATAGTAATTGGTGGAGGAGACTCTGCTATTGAAGAAGCACTATACTTATCAAATTTAGTAAGTAAAGTAACTGTTATTCACCGTCGTGATGAACTGCGCGCTCAAAAGATTTTACAAGATAGAGCATTTGCTAAAGAAAATATTCACTTTATTTGGGATAGTATTCCATTAGAAATCAAAGGTGAAAGAAAAGTTTCTTCTATAGAAATCCGTAATGTAAAAACAGGAGAAGAAAGTTCTGTTTCTGCTGATGGTATATTTATTTATGTAGGTATGTTACCTCAAACAGAAGATTTTAAAACACTAGGAATTACGAATGAAGCAGGATATATTCCAACTAACAAAAAATTAGAGACAAAAGTAGCTGGTATATTTGCAGCAGGTGATGTTCGTGAAAAAGAAATCCGCCAAGTAATAACTGCAGCTTCTGATGGGGCTATTGCTGCACAAAGTGCATATAATTACGTAGAAGGATTATAGAAAAGTATAAATAATTATTGAACTAGTCATCACAGAAGTGATGACTAGTTTTTTAATAAATATTAATATGTATATAGCAAAGTATTTATAAATATTAATTATAAAATAGATATAGGGAGTTCTTTAAAAAGGTTTAATGAAAATATAATCAAAGAATTTTAAGAATAGCAAAATTAATTTGAAATATAAATGAAATAGTTTACTAGGAATCTATGTTAATATGAGATTAAGGCGTGTTATATGTAGAATGTAAAAAAATGCTTGACTTTTAAGGGTAAAATGCTATAATGTTTATATACGATAGTCTTCGTATAAAAATAAAAAATATATAAAGGAGATAATGACAATGAAAAAAGCATTATTATCAGTATTAGCTGCTGGTTTAGTGGCAGCAACTGCAGCACCAGCAGTACTAGCAGAAGATTATACAGCAATTGATAAAGCGGTTGCTTATGTAGATGGACATGCTTCAGATATCAAAGCTGAAGTAGAAAGTTTACCAGAAGTACAAAAAGCTGTAGGTACAAAAGATTATGCTGCTGTATATAATCAAGCTTACAATGATGTACGTAACAAATACATTAAAAAATATGAAGCTTTATATAAAAAGGCTCAGAATATCCAAAATCATCCAAATACTGTAGATCCACAAACAGGGGAACAAAAAGTACCAGGTAAAGATAACAATAATTCTGGCCAAAAAGTACCAGGTAAAAAAGTTTTACCAAAAACTTCAGCTGCTAAATAATTATCAGCTTACTATAGAAAAGGATGTTTGTTAAGTCAAACTCCTTTTTCTTTATATTCCACATCTTATATAAAGATGTGGTTTTTTAATTTTATTTTCTTTAATCCATTTTTTCATTATGTTATAATATAGTTATTATTAATTTAGGAGTGGAGATATGATCAAAGTAGAAATTTGTGCAAATAGTGTAAAGGATTGTTTAATTGCTCAAAGCTTAGGAGCTCATAGAATAGAGTTGGTAAGCGCAAGTTATTTGGGAGGATTAACTCCTAATCTCAGTGTCTTAGACATGGTCCTTGAAAGAGGTGTAGTATTACCCATTATGGCAATGGTACGTCCGCGTGGTGGTGGTTTTTGTTATAATGATTTAGAAAAAGAACAAATGTTTAGGGAGGCAAAAGAATTATTAAAACATGGAGCTAATGGTCTTGTCTTTGGCTTTTTAACAGAAAATAATGAAATTGATTGGCTTGCAACAGAGAAAATGATAGAACTTTGTGATAAATATAATGCAGAGAGTGTCTTTCATAGAGCTTTTGACTGTGCAAATAATCCTGAATATAATATTCAACGATTAATTGGTTTAGGTTGTACTAGAATATTAACAAGTGGATTAGCTAGTAACGTAAAAAGAGGAGCTAAATTAATAAAGTTATTCCAAGAAAAATATGGACAACATATTGAAATTTTAGCAGGATCAGGGATAACAAGCGATAATGTAGATAAAATACTTGAAAAAACAGGTGTAGAACAAATCCATGGAACTTTTAAAAAATATATGAAAGATTCAACAACTAGTCGAGATGAAGTAACTTTTGCTTATACTGATAAAGGGGACTATGAAGAGGTAGATTCAGAAGAATTGATGAAAGTTTTAGCTAGTACTAAAAATTATAAAGCTAATAACTAGAAACAAGAAAGGGTATATATGTTATTTGAGAACATTCATCATATAGCAATAATAGGAAGAAATTATAATAAAATGAAGGAGTTTTATGTTAAAAAATTAGGTTTTAAAATTATAAGTGAATATCATCGAGTAGATAAAAATGATATTATAATAAATGTAAAAAAAGAAAATGTAGTTTTAGAAATATTTATAAAAGAAGATGCACCATTACGCCCTCCTATACCTAATCCAGAAAACACAGGACTTAGACATTTGGCGTTCAAGGTAAAGGATGTAGAAAAAACACTTGAAGAATTTGACAGTTTAAAAATAGTACATCAAGGTTTAAGATATGATGATTTTGATGGGAAAAAGATGGCTTTTTTCTTTGATCCGGACGGATTACCTTTAGAGATTCATGAATAGGTGAAAAAATCAGTTTTATTGAAACATAAAATAGATAGTAGATAAAAAAGATTAGCAACTAAAAAAGTTAGTACTAATCTTTTTTTATTATATATCTATAGTTGTACCGATATTAAGCTTTTCTGCTTTTTTTATAATTTCTGAGCCGCAAACTATGTCTAAAACAGCTGTTCCAACTGATTTGAATATAGTAATGTCATCTTCAGAGGTACGGCCTAGCGAAAAATCTAGTAGCAATTCTCCGAGTTCTCCTTTAAAGTCCTTTGTTGTTATATATTGCTTATCTAATGCTGATAATATTTCTCCCGCTTCGCTAAGGACGCCATCATAAGTGTCTAAATATATTTTGTTTTCTTTAGTAATTAATTCAACAGGGATTTCTATCATTTCTGGTGTGAATGAGCCAATTCCGTTAATATGCGCTCCTTTTTTAACAAATTTACTATCAAAGGTAGGTGTTTTTGAATTCGTGACAGTTGTAATTATATCGGAATTTTGTACAGCATCATTTGCATCTTTATATGCGACAATTTTAGTTTCAAAATTAGAAAAATTATTTTTCAAAATTTCAACAAAGTTTTTCGTTTTTTCGAAATTTCTACCAACAATACGTAGCTCATCTAATTTTCTAACAGTTAGAAGAGCATGTACTTGTTCGTATGCTTGTCCTCCAGTCCCGATTAATGAGGCTATTTTTGAATCTTTGCGAGCTAATAAGTCAGTAGCTAAGCCTTGAAGAGCTGCTGTACGTAGTGCAGTGAGATAAGTCCCATCTAAAAGTCCATTAACAATTCCAGTTTTTTCATCAAGTGTCAACATAGTTGCTGGAACGGCAGGTAATTCTTTTTCTGTATTATTTGGGTAAACAGAAACTATTTTTAGCCCAAGTGATTCAGTATTAGAATTTACAGAACCTGGCATAAATAAGACTTGACCGTTGTGATTGGCTACAGAAATATTTGTGCGAAGAGGTATATTTGTTTTCTTTAGTGAGTAACTTAACATAGCACTTTTGCAAGTTTCAATAGTTTCTTGCATAGTAATACATTTTTTTATATCTTCTTTAGTTAATATAAGCATTAGAAAACCTCCACAATTATTAGTAATATATAAGTTTATTATAACAAATATTTTTTAAAAGTAAAACGCTATCTATCAATAAAAATGATCGATATGTAGTTGTATTTAAGAGAAAATAAATGATAGAGTAGAGGTGAATAATACAATTACCACCAAAATTATCTTTTGGTGGTAATTGTATTATTTATTTAAAATTTAACAGTAACAGTTCCAGTAGAAGAAGATGTAAACAGCATTTTCTTTTTATTAGAACCATTTGTGAAATTAGATTCATTATCGTTTAATTTAGCAAGAATATTACCAGTTGAAGATTTTAGAGAAAAAAATTTGTCTTAGTTACTCTTTTTTGTAAATAGTAAAAAAGTCTTGACACAATCAAGGGGAAAAGGTATAATAAATATTGTTGTTAAATATGGCGGTTGTGGCGAAGTGGTTAACGCATCGGATTGTGGTTCCGACATTCGTGGGTTCGATTCCCATCAGCCGCCCCATTTAAAAGATAATATAGCAAGGCGGCTTAGCCAAGTGGTAAGGCACGGGTCTGCAAAACCTTGATCACCGGTTCAAATCCGGTAGCCGCCTCCATTTATACATCTAATTTAGGTGTTTTTATTTTTGTAAAATAACTTAAAGCAAAAGTCTTTTAGAGTAATTATTCTAAAAGGCTTTTTAATTATATTTTCTAACAGAGCCCAAATTAAGTGATGTATTTATAATAAATTATTTTGATTAAAAAATTAATGAAAATAAAAAATCTAGCGAACATAATGAAAATATGGTAAAATTAGGTAGAAATGAAATGGTAAGTTAATTATCTATGGGATAAGGAGGATTTGTATGAGAAAAATACTGTTAATAATCTTTAGTTTTATATTTATTTTTTCTGTTGCAGGATGTTCTTCTAAGACAGAAAATAAAAAATCAGAAGAAAAAGTAATAAAAATGGGGTTTGTTCCTCTTAAAAATAGTGAACAATTGATAGAGGATGTAAAACCGATTGCTGAGTATCTAAGTGAAAGGTTGGGAGTAAAAGTAGAGGCATTTACTGCTAGCAATTATATTGGAGTAGTAGAAGGTATAGGTAGTGGAAGTGTTGATTTTGGAATTATTCCACCGTTTTCTGCCTTATTAGCTCAAAAACAAAGTAATGCTCAACCATTATTGACTTCAAAAGGTACAACTGGGAAACCAGGATATACAGCAGAGTTATATGTAAGAAAAGATTCAGGTATAAAATCTTTACAAGATGTAAAAGGTAAAAAAGTTGCCTTTGTCGATCCTTCGTCATCATCAGGATATATTTATCCAGGTGCTATGCTGGTTAAAGCAGGAATCAATCTTGAAAAAGATATTAGTTATCAATTTAGTGGTGGACATGATAAAAGTTTACAACTTTTACTGAATAGAGATGTTGATGTTATTGCTACATTTGATGGTGTACCAGAAAGATATAAAAAAGATTTTCCAAATGCAGTTAATAAAGTTGAAAAGTTAGCAACAAGCGATATGATACCTGGAGTTATGGTAACAGCATCGAATAAAATGGATAAAGAATTACAAGAAAAATTAAAACAAGCCTTGCTTGATATAGAAAAAGATCCAAAATTAAAAGAGTTATTTAAAAAAATGTTTAGTATAACTGGATTTTCAGATGTAGACCAAGATGCGTACTCTAAGGTTGAAGCAACTGCAAAAATTATGAATGTTGATTTAGATAAAGTAAAATAGTTATTAGAAAGAACCTAGTTGATTTGATTAGGTTCTTTTAAAATAGTACTGTACTATAAGTTATTAAGAAATCAAATAGTCATTGATATTGACGATTTAAAATATTCTTGCTAAATGCTTGAGATTTTCGGCGTTTAATTTTATAATAATATAATCAATTAGGAGCGTGAATTTTAATGTATGCATATATAAAAGGGAAAATTTCTGAGATTAATCCTACTAACATCGTAATAGATAATAATGGAATAGGTTATGAAATCACTGTTGCAAATCCATATGAATATCAATTAAATGAAGAAAAACAAATTTATATAAGTCAACAAGTTAGAGAGGATTCTAATACACTTTATGGATTTCTAACTAAAGAACAAAAAAAGGTATTTTTACTTTTATTAAAAGTAAAAGGGGTAGGACCTAAAAGTGCGTTAGCAATTTTGGCTGGAGCAACTAGTGAGGAAATTATCTCAGCGATAGAAAAGCAAGATGTAAATTATTTAACAAAATTCCCTGGTATAGGTAAAAAATCAGCTCAGCAAATTATTTTAGATTTACAAGGGAAAATAGATTTTAATACTGCAGCAAATAAAACAGAATCACTAGCAAATCTTTATATTAAAGATGCATTACTTGCTTTAGAAGCCCTTGGTTATAGTACAAAAGAATTGGCAAAAATCGAAAGCAAGCTGGCTAAGTTTGAATTTAGTGCAGTGGATGATTATGTAAAACAAGGATTAAAATTATTATTTGGAAATTAATGAAAGGATGAAATATGGAAGAACGAATGGTATCTGCTCATTTAAATGACGGAGAAGAAAATGAAGAACAATCGTTAAGACCTAAATTCCTAAATCAATATATAGGTCAAGAACAAATTAAAAACAATCTTAAGATTTTTATTGAAGCAGCAAAACTTCGTGCAGAAGTCTTGGATCATTGTCTTCTTTATGGTCCTCCAGGATTAGGGAAAACAACACTTGCGACAATAATAGCTAATGAAATGGGTGTAGGGATAAAGTATACTTCAGGTCCAGCAATTGAAAAATCGGGTGACTTGGCCGCAATATTAACTAGTCTAGAGCCAGGAGATGTGTTATTTATTGATGAGATACATCGTATAAGTCGCTCAATAGAAGAAATTTTATATTCAGCAATGGAAGACTTTTACCTTGACATAGTTATAGGAAAAGGTGATGAATCTCGAAATATAAGAATAGAACTACCTCCTTTTACTTTGGTAGGAGCTACAACACGTGCAGGAGCATTAACGGCACCATTAAGAGATAGATTTGGAGTTCATTGTCGTTTGGAGTTTTATAATGTAGACGAACTTAAAAATATAATTGATAGAACATCAGATATTTTTAATTGTGAGATTGATGAACAAAGTTCTTATGAAATAGCTATGCGTTCTAGAGGAACCCCACGAATAGCCAATCGTCTGCTTAAACGAGTTCGAGATTTCGCTCAAGTGAAAAATGATGGAGTAATAACTCAAAAACTAGCAACTTCTTCATTGGATTTGCTTCAAGTAGATGGACAAGGCTTAGACAGTATAGATTATAAAATATTAGAATGTCTAATTAAGCGTTATGATGGTCGTGCTGTTGGATTAGAAACTATTGCAATAACAATTGGAGAAGAAAGTATTACAATAGAAGATGTTTATGAACCTTATTTAGTTAAAGAAGGTTTTATAGAGAGAACTCCGAGAGGTCGTCGCGCGACACCTAAAGCATATAAACATTTAGGAATTGAATATATAGAAAAATAAGAAAGGTATAGTATGATAGATAGTAAACAGTTTATTAATACAAGGCATAAAAATCAAAAAATAAACTATGATAATGTTTTAAAAGAATTGATAAAAGAATGGGGTAAAAATAGCTTTCGCCCTAAAATTTTAATTCATTCATGTTGTGCACCATGTAGCACCTATGTTTTGGAATATTTATCAGAGTTTAGTGATATCACAATATTTTTCTCAAATTCTAATATTCATCCTAAAGAAGAATATATAAAAAGAATGCTCGTTCAAAAAGATTTTGTAGAAGAGTTTAATAGAAGAAATGACAAGAAGATAAAATTTTTAGCTGATGAATATTCACCTAGTAAGTTTATTAGAGCGGTAAAGGGTTACGAAGACGAACGCGAAGGTGGAGAAAGATGCCATATTTGTTACGAAATGCGCCTTGATTCATCTGCTCAAAAAGCTTTGGAATTAGGATATGATTATTTTGCTTCGGCATTGACAATTAGTCCAAAGAAAAATGCTCAAATAATCAATGAAACAGGATATGTTCTGCAAGAACAAGTTTCAATTTATTATTTACCTTCTGATTTTAAAAAAAATAATGGCTATCGACGTTCAGTAGAAATGTGCGAAGATTATAATATTTATCGTCAGTGCTATTGCGGATGTGTTTTTGCAGCAAAAGATCAGGGAATAGATTTTAAAGAAGTTAATAAGAATGCACGTGAATTTAATAATAATCATGAAGATTATGAAAGATTTAAGTCTATAATCAAACTCGGGGGAGAAATAGTTTAGTATTATTATTAAAAGTAGCTTCTTAAAGAGAATAAGTTTACTGTAAAATTATAAAAACATAATAATTTTAAATAAAACCTAAAAAAGAATTATAAAAATACTGAAGTTTAGAAAATTTCAGTATTTTTTTATATTAATATCTTTATAGTATATTTTTCTGTTTTCATTTCATTTTCAACAAAATACAACAACTATTTACACACATTAAAAGAAACGGCTTTCTTTGTTGTTTAATAGCAAGATTAGAACTTATGATTTCGACTCAAAACACTTGTAAATATTGTTTTCATGTGGTATTATTTGTTTGTAAATATTTTTTTAATAAAAGGAGATAATAACTATGCTACAAAAAGAATTTAAAGTAATTGACGAAACAGGAATTCACGCAAGACCAGCAACACTATTAGTGCAAGCTGCATCAAAATTCCAATCTAATATTGAATTAGAATACAATGGTCGTAAAGTTAACTTAAAATCAATCATGGGTGTTATGAGTTTAGGAGTTGGAAAAGACGCAGATATAACTATTTATGTTGATGGAGCTGATGAAGCTGAAGCACTTGCTGCTTTAGAAGAAACAATGAAGAAAGAAGGATTAGCATAATATGTTAAAATTAAAAGGTATAGCAGCATCACAAGGTATATCTTTTGCTAAAGCTTATGTATTTGTAGAGCCAGATTTGACAGTTAAAGAAGTGAAAATTGAAGATGTGGCAGCTGAAATTAAACGTTTTGAAGATGCTATAGAAGCATCTAAAAAAGAATTAACTATTATTAAAGAAAATGCATTAGCAAGCCTAGGCGCAGATAAAGCTGCTGTATTTGAAGCTCATCTTTTAATTTTAGATGATCCTGAATTTATGGGAACTGTTAAAACAGATATTGAGTCTAAAGTTATTAATGCAGAATATGCATTTAAAGAAACTTCTGATATGTTTATATCTATGTTTGAAGCAATGGACAATGAATATATGAAAGAGCGTGCAGCTGATATTAGAGACGTTTCTAAACGTATTTTAGCACATCTTTTAGGCGTGGATTTACCAAATCCAAGTTTAATAGATGAAGAAGTTATTGTTATCGCGGAAGACTTGACACCATCTGATACTGCTCAACTTAACAAAAAATATGTAAAAGGTTTTGCAACAAATATTGGTGGACGTACTTCTCACTCTGCAATTATGGCACGTTCATTAGAAATTCCAGCGGTAGTTGGAACAAGTTCAATTACAGAAGATGTGAAAAATGGCGACATTTTAATTCTTGATGGACTTGATGGTGTTGTTCTTGTAAATCCAGATGAGGCTACTACTGCTGAATATAAGGAAAAATACGCTAAGTTTGAAGCTCAAAAAGCTGAATGGGCTAAACTTGTAACAGAAAAATCTGTAACAAAAGATGGGCATGAAGTAATTTTAGCAGCAAACATCGGAACACCAGCAGATTTAGAAGGTGTTAAAAATAATGGTGGAGAAGCTGTAGGATTATATCGTACAGAGTTCTTATATATGGGACGCGATCAACTGCCAACAGAAGATGAACAATTTGAAGCATATAAAGCTGTATTAGAAGGTATGGGTGATAAACCAGTAGTAGTTCGTACTCTAGACATTGGGGGAGATAAAGAACTACCTTACTTAGATTTACCAAAAGAAATGAACCCATTCTTAGGATTTAGAGCAATCAGACTTTGTTTAGAAGAAAAAGATCTTTTCAGAACGCAGCTTAGAGCATTATTACGTGCATCTGTGTACGGAAAATTATGTGTAATGTTCCCTATGATTGCAACAGTGCAAGAATTTAGAGCAGCTAAAGCTTTATTCTTAGAAGAAAAAGAAAAACTTGTAGCTGAAGGTGTTGCAGTAAGTAATGATATTGAATTAGGTATCATGGTTGAGATTCCGTCAACAGCTGTTATTGCTGACATCTTTGCTAAAGAAGTTGATTTCTTCTCAATCGGTACTAACGATTTAATTCAATATACTATGGCAGCAGACCGTATGAGTGAAAAAGTATCATACTTATACCAACCATATAATCCAGCTATCTTACGTCTTGTAAAAAATGTTATTGAAGCATCTCACAAAGAAGGTAAATGGACTGGAATGTGTGGGGAAATGGCTGGAGACAGTTTAGCTATTCCATTACTGCTTGGTATGGGATTAGATGAGTTTTCAATGTCTGCTACTTCAATTTTACAAGCACGTAGTCAAATTAAGAATTTAACACTTGATGAAATGAAAGAATTAGTTGAAAAAGCTGTTATGTGTGCTACAACCGAGGAAGTATTAGCTTTAATAGAAGAATATACGAAATAAAGAAATATATAAATAAAATCATTCTTTCTTCGAAAAAGGGAAAGGGTGATTTTTATATTAATTATAAAGGAAAAAACATATTAGCTTTTTAAATGATTAAGATTAATTTGGTGTATAATAATTAGTATACTCGATAAAAATTAATATTGAGTTAAGTTTAAGATTTTAATAATAAAATAAAAACATATTCAAGGAGACTTTTATGGAAAAGATACATGCATCAGAAAAATGGCTAAAAAAATATGAAGAAGTAAAGAATTTACTTATATCACCAGTAAATTATGCACAATGTTTTGAAATGAAAGAAATACAAGGTAAGGAAGTTTTTGTTTTAGATATGGGGGAAGTGAATTTGCCAACTGGAGAAATTTTGGTTAGAGATCCGTTAGTATGGCTTCACAGAGATGAAAAACCTTATTTACAGTCCGTGCCTGTAGGAAAATTTAGAATAAAAACGTTAGTAGCAAAAATAGAGGAAGACCATTACAGATATGTGATGAGTAGAGTAAAATTTACAGAAGAAGAACCTGTTGTTTACTATGAAGCATTAAAGGGAGATGAAAATCTAGATTCTCTTGAAGAGGGGAACATCTTCGGATTTTCAGTTGATGCAGGACTTGCAACAATAGTAGATGTTGAAACTAAAAATGCATATTGTGATTTTGAAGATAGTTGGTATGAAGAAAATCCTAATAAAAATATTTATGATGATTTCTTTGCGGATATTTTTGAAAAAAATGCAGTAGAAAATCCACTTTATCAACGTGAAGGAGGAGATTGGATTAATTTCAGGATTCCTAATACCAATTTAAGTATTCCGATGATTCAAACAGGTTTTGGAGATGGAGTGTATCCTGTATATTTTGGATATGATAAGAATAAAAATCTTTGTGACATCGTTATAGAGTATATTTATCTAGGATAAGGAGATTATTTATGTCAATAGAAAAAGTCTATGATTATTTTCATGACTATGATTCTAAGGTATATCAGATTTTTGCTTGTATGGGAAACGAACCATCAGAAAAAGATATATTAAATTTTGAGAAGCAGTATGATATAAGTCTTCCTAATGATTTTAGAGAGTTTACTATGTCTCCTTTGGGAGGACTTTACATGGAAGTCAGAGAAGAATTATGGCCAAGAGCTAAGGTATACGATGTAGCTCCATTTTGGACATTTTGTCGAGGAATTATGGTATATGGTATTGCAAAAGGAATACCAGATTATCTAGATATTCGTGTAAAAACAAAAGAATTGCATGATGAAGGCTTAGAAGACTATATTCCATTTTTTTCAATAATCGGTGATGGAAACACAATATTTTGCTTTGATAAAAATAATAGAATTGTCGCACTTGATTGGTATTCTAAAGTTGCTTTTGAGGAAGATGAAATGAACTTTTCTGATTTCTTGCTTAAGAAAATTAAAGAGTTGGAAGAACGTAAAACGCAAATGATAGAGACGCTCGAAAATAGAAAAAATTAGTGAATAAAACTACATAGGAATGCGTAGTTACTAATACTATATGAATAGGTCTGGCATTTGTAAATTTAATGTTTGGAGAGAAAATATGAAAATAATAGATAAAATCAAACAAATTGAGAAATATATATGTGAAAATTTTGAAGAATGGGATTTGGAAGATCCCGTAGAAGAAGAATATCTTGACGATTATCACAAAATTTCAGGCGCTTCAGAGACAGAGATTGTATCTTTCGAGAAAAAAATAGGTATAACCTTGCCTAATGATGTAAAAGAAATTTATAAATATAAAAATGGGAGTAAATACTTGAGTATTTTTCCTTGTATTATAGATGAAAGAGAAATGCCATTTTGTTTAATGAGTCTCCAAGATATAGAAAATACAAAGGAATATTTTCAAAATAAAGATGTCTTATTAACAGAGCTTAATGAGTATTTTTCAAAAGATGATATAAATAAAATGAAGGATAGCAGGGTAAAACCATATCTCTTTAATAAAAGGTGGATTCCTTTTGCAGAGTATTGTGATAGTTGCTTTCTAATGTTTGATTTTGATCCAGATAATGCTGGGAAAGAAGGTCAGATTATTTGTTATATTCATGATCCTGATGAAATAGTTTATGTAGCCAAAGGAATTACAGAATTGATAGATAAGATAATGGCTGAAATTAATTAGCGTCATAATCTAACATTTTTGATGGAACTGCTAAATTAGAACTCTAATTGAACTAAAATAACATACATTAAGTTCATTAGTTATCGCGCCTTGTTTTTGGCGTATTAGTTGACAGCGTGGTATTTTTATATTATTATTTTAACTATATAATTTAAAAGCAATGATTAAGACGGTATATTGGAAGTTTTTAACAGGGAGCAGCTTTGTAACTGAAAGAGTTGTATTAACTGAATTTATATTTTCAGCTTATGAGTAATTGTATAAGTTAGATAATGAGTACAATCGGATGGCACCGTTAAAAGCCAATCTAATCTAGATTAGATTTAAGGAAGTCAGTTTGACTTTAAATTTGGGTGGTACCACGATTTATTCGTCCCTTCGAAACGAGAGTTTTGAGGGACTTTTTATTTTGGATAATTAAAGTAACTTATACAAAATGTCTTTATAAAAATATTAGGAGGATTTTATGTCTTTAGAAAATATAAAAAAAGAATATCTTGAATTAGTAAAAGATATTAAAAACGAAAAAGAATTGTATGACCTAAGAGTTAAGTTTTTAGGTAAAAAAGGTGCACTAACAGAAATTATGAAAGGTGCTAGAGACCTTTCTCCAGAAGAGAGACCAACATTTGGGAAATTAGTTAATGAAGTGAAGACTTTCATTAATGAGAGCTTAGAAGAGCGAAAAGCAGAATTAGCAAAAAAAGCATTAGAGTTAAAACTTGCAAGTGAAAATATTGATGTTACTTTACCTAGTAGAAAAGTTGATTTAGGTGGAGTGAATCCATTAAATAAAGTTATAGAGGAAGTAGAAGAAATATTCATTTCTATGGGGTATTCAGTGGCAGAAGGTCCAGAAGTTGAAACAGATAAATTTAATTTTGAAATGTTAAATCTTCCAAAAGATCATCCAGCACGTGATATGCAAGATACATTTTATATTACTAACGAACTTCTTATGAGGACTCAAACATCTCCTGTTCAAGCAAGAGAAATGTTGAAATCTAATGGTCAAGGTCCCGTTAAAATTCTTTGTCCTGGTAAAGTATTCCGCCGCGATAGTGATGATGCTACTCACTCACACCAATTTGCTCAAATTGAAGGATTAGTAGTTGATAAAAATATTACATTTAGTGATTTAAAAGGGACATTGGAACATTTTATTAAATCTGTTTTCGGAGAGAATAAAAAAATTCGTCTTCGCCCTAGCTTTTTCCCATTTACAGAACCTTCAGTAGAAGTTGATGTATCTTGGGGAAATGAAGATGATGAAAATAATATTAAATGGTTAGAAATTCTTGGCGCAGGTATGGTGCACCCTAATGTATTAGAAATGGCAGGGTTTGATCCAGAAGAATATAGTGGTTTTGCTTTCGGTATGGGGGTAGAACGTATCGCAATGTTAAAATATGGAGTTAGTGATATAAGAAGTTTCTATACAAACGATATTAGATTTTTACAACAATTTAATAATGATAGAAATGATTAGTAGGAGGTAGCAATGTTAGTAAGTTATAATTGGTTAAAACAATATACAAATGTAGAAGATAATGCTACAGATTTAGCAGAAAAAATTACTCGTGGTGGTATTGAAATAGAAGGAGTAGATTACTTAGCTGAGGAATTGTCTAATGTAGTGATAGGCTATGTAGAATCGAAAGAAAAACATCCAGATGCAGAAAAATTAAGTGTATGTCAGGTAAATATAGGAGAAGAAGAAAATCTTCAAATCGTATGTGGTGCACCAAATGTAGATGCTGGACAATATGTTATTGTAGCAAAAGTTGGAGCAAAACTACCAGGAATCAAAATCAAAAAAGCTAAGCTTCGTGGAGTAGAATCACAAGGTATGATATGTTCACTAAAAGAGCTTGGATTAAACCAAAGTGTAATTCCTAAAAATTATCAAGAAGGTATTTATATTTTTGGAGAAAAACAAGAATTAGGTGCTGATGTATCAGAAGTACTAGGTTTAAATGATTATATATTAGACCTATCAATTACACCAAATAGAGCTGATGCATTAAGTATGCGTGGTTTATCGTATGAATTAGGAGCTTTATATAATAAGGCTGTAACTTTTAACGATAAAGAAGTAGCGGAAAATTATGAACAGACTACTTTATCTGTAGAGGTAGAAAGTCCTTCTTGTAAAAATTATTTAGGACAAGTGATTAAAAATATAGAAGTAAAAGATTCACCATTATGGTTACAGGTTCGCCTTATGAGTTCGGGTATTCGTCCAATTAACAATATTGTCGATATAACTAACTATGTTCTTTTAGAATTTGGTCAACCAATGCATGCATTTGATAAAGATTTAGTAGGAGATAAGATAGTTATACGTGATGCAAATGAAGGAGAAGTACTAGAAACTCTGGATGGAGTAGAACGTAAATTACAAAATACAGATTTAGTTATTACAGATGGAAAACAGCCAATAGCTCTAGGTGGAGTTATGGGTGGAAAAAATACAGAAGTAAGCGAAAGTACTAAAAATATAATTTTAGAATCTGCATACTTTAATTCGTCAAGTATACGTCGTACTTCAACTGTGCATGGATTAAGAAGTGATTCATCAGCACGTTTTGAAAAAGGAATAGACTCTAATATGCAACGTGCAGCCTTACAGCGTGCAGTAGAATTAATTTTGGAATTATGTCCAAATGCCACTGTAGAATCTTCGGTAGGTGTAGTTAATAAAGAACAAGAAAGAGAAGTAGCTATTACGACAACATACATTAATAATTATTTAGGTATTAGTTTATCAATAGAGGAAATTATTTCTATTTTAGAAAGTTTAAACTTTAGTGTAGAAACAGCTACTGAAGAATTAATCGTAAAAGTACCAACAAGACGTCCAGATATTTCTATTAAACAAGACTTGGTAGAAGAAGTTATTCGAATCTATGGCTATGACAATTTAGCATCTACGTTGCCAAAATTTTCAAGAACAACAAAAGGTGGTTTAACTTATACACAACGTGCTGTTCGTGATTTACGCAGATTGTATGTTAATGTAGGTTTTAACGATACAATTAATTATTCATTGGTATCTGATGAAGAATCAACGAGCTTTACTTTAAAAAATCATCATAAAGTAAAATTATTAATGCCAATGACAGAAACACATTCAACACTTCGCCAAAGTTTAATACCAGGATTATTGAATACAGTTGGATATAATGTGGCTCGTAAGCAAAAGGATTTAAAACTTGTAGAAATTGGGAGAGTTTTCTTCGGAAGCGGAGATGATAATGTTCAACCGAAAGAAACACTTTATCTTAGTGCTGCTTTAACTGGAGAAGAAAGAGCTGCAAAATGGTTAAAAGATAGTCGAGAATTAGATTTTTATGCAGCAAAAGGTTATTTAGAAGTTGCTTTAGAATATTTAGGATTAGATGATAAAGTAACATATAAAAAGTTAGCAGTTGATGGAATGCATCCAGGTCGTACTGCTGAAGTTTATTTAGGCGTAGAACGTATTGGATTAATTGGTGAAGTTCATCCATTGGTAGCAGAGAAATTCGGACTTAATAGAACTTATGTTTTTGAAATTAATTTAGATAAAGTTATTTCAGAAGAAAAAGTAAAACCTAAGTATGAAGAAGTAACTAAGTATCCGGAAATAACTCGTGATATTGCGATGCTAGTTGATTTGGAAGATGAATATCAAAATATTTATAACGCAATCGAAAGTGTAAATAGTAAATTAATAACAAATGTAGAATTATTCGACTTATATGTAGGTTTAGAATTAGTGGCTGGTAAAAAATCTCTAGCATTAACAATTACGTATAGCGATAAAGAAAAAACATTAACTGATGAAGAAGTCACAGCTGTTCATGAAAAAGTTCTTGCAGCGTTGACAGAGTATGGAGCTATAATAAGATAGGAGAATATATGATTACACAAGTTTTATTGTTTTGTGCTATTGCATATTTAATAGGAGCTATCCCATTTGCTTTAATTATTGGAAAACTATTTTATAATACAGATATTCGTACTATGGGAAGCGGAAATTTAGGAACAACAAATACATTTAGATGTCTTGGGAAAAAAGCAGGAGTTATGGTGTTTATTTTAGATATATCTAAAGGAATTGTCGCAACATTTTTACCTACGTTAAGTCTAGGAAAAGTTGAATTTCTTTCTATTTTTGGAGCATTTGCAATGATAGGACATGTTTATCCTATCTTTGCAAATTTTAAAGGAGGAAAAGCAGTTGCAACTGGTTCAGGAGTATTCATATTTCTTTATCCAGCTTTGAGCGCACTTTTACTTGTAATATTTTTCTCAACACTATTTATCACAGGGTATGTTTCCTTAGGTAGTATTTTAATTTGTTTAACTTCTATAGTTTATTTAACTATTTTTGAAACAGGTATTGATAAGTGGGTTATGATTGTAATGTGTATTTTTGTTATATATATGCATAAGAAAAACATTCAAAGATTATTGAATGGTACGGAAAACCAATCCAAAGCAAAATTGAGATTAGGAAGGAAAAAATAATGACAAAAATTATAAGCGGTACTGATCTTGCTAATAAATTACGCGCTGAGATAAAAGAAGAAGCAACAATTCTTCAACAAAAAGGTATAACTCCAACGTTAGCGGTAGTTTTAGTAGGAGATAATAAGGCTTCTAAAAGTTATGTTAATTCAAAGCATAAAGCATGTTTAGAAAATAACATTAATTCTGTTAAAATAGAATTAGATGAAAATATTTCTACTGCTAGCCTTTTAAATGAAATTGAGAAGTTAAATAATGATAGTGAAGTACACGGTATTTTAGTTCAATTACCATTACCTAAACATATCGATGCAGAACAAATTTTAAATGCGGTAAGTCCGCAAAAAGATGTTGATGGTTTTCATCCTATTAATGTAGGAAAGTTAGTTATTGGAGAAGCAAAATTAATTCCATGTACACCTCTTGGTATTTTAGAAATGATAAAATCTACTGGCGATGAAATTGATGGAAAGTTAGCATTAATAATAGGAAGAAGTAATATTGTAGGAAAACCTATATCTACATTATTGCTTCAAAATAATGCAACTGTAATAACAGCACACTCAAAAACTAAAAATCTTGATAGTTTATTAGAACAAGCTGATATTATTGTTAGTTGTGTGGGTTCTGCACACTTTTTAACTGGAGAAGAAAAAGTAAAAGAAACAGTTACTATTATTGATGTAGGAAATAACTACAAAGATGGTAAGTTAGTTGGAGATGTAAATCTTGAAAACTTTATGGGGAAAGTTAAGTATATATCACCCGTTCCTGGTGGGGTTGGTCCATTAACAATTACTATGTTAATGAGAAACACCTTGGTAGCAACATATGATTTAATAAAATAAATAAGTATTTCTTGAGAGAAATAATAAATATAATTTTGTAATACAATTATTGAAATATATTTCTCTCAAGATTTTTAAATGTTTATTTAGCAATTTTAAGATATATATTTGAAAAGTTTCTTAATAAATGTTACAATATTATATTGTACAAGTGTACTTATTTTTATTTGAAATTTTATAGATTTATGAATTGTGCTATGGTATAATTTATAAAATGTACAATGAAAGAATTAAATTTGTATGAGAGGAGAATTCACTAGTGTTAAGATTTTTTAAAAAAGTTGTTTCAGAAATGAAAAAAGTAAGTTGGCCAACATTTAACGAACTTGTTAGAAAAACTCTTATAGTTATAGTAGTTGTAGGAATATTAATGTTGTTCAGTTATGTGGTAGATTTAGGAATAACTGCTGGAATTAGACATTTTAGTAAGTAAGAGAGGTTATTATGAGTGATACAGTAAACAAAGAGTGGTACGTAATTCATACATACTCTGGTTATGAGAATAAAGTAAAAGATAATATTGAAAAACGTGTTGAATCTTTAAATATGGAAGATAAAATATTTAGAATTGTTGTTCCAGAAGAAAAAGAAACTATTATAACGCCAACAGGAAAAAGAAAAGAAGTAAATAGAAAAACTTTCCCTGGATATGTTCTAGTTGAACTTGTTATGACTGATGACTCTTGGTTTGTAGTTAGAAATACACCAGGTGTAACTGGATTTGTAGGTTCACATGGTGGGGGTTCAAAACCAAGTCCATTACTTCCAGAAGAAATCAATTTTATTTTACAACAAATGGGGCTTTCAAGCGTTGTTGATGTAGATATCGAAGTAGGAGACCATGTTCGTGTTATTTCTGGGCCATTTGTAGATATGGAAGGTAAAGTGGTGAATATAGACCTTAATAATTACAAAGTAGATGTAATGATTGAACTTATGGGTAGAGAAACAAAAGTTGAATTAGAACTGTATAATATTGAAAAATTCTAGGAAAGGAAAAGCTATTGTAAAATAGTAGGTATGAGTGTGGAAAAAATAGCTATTGTAATGGATTCGACAGCATATTTACCAGATGAATTAACAAAAGAATTAAATATTAGAACGGTTTATTTAAATATAGTTATTGATGGAAATTCTTATAAAGAGGTTATTGATATGCCTCTTGATAAATACTATGATTATTTAAAGGATCCTAATAATTCTTTTCCAACAACCTCTCAACCAGCAATTGGGGAAGTTGTTTCATGCTTAGAAAAATTAAAAGAAGAAGGTTATACAGATGTTATTGCTATAGCACTATCTAGTGGTATAAGTGGAACATTTTCATCATACTCTGTAGCTGATCTTATGGTTGATGGTATTAATGTTCACCCATTTGATTCTGAAGTTGCTTGTCATCCTGAAGGATATTATGCAATTAAGGCAGCTATGCTAATTAAAGAAGGTAAAAATTCTAAAGAAATCATTGCTGCATTAGATGAAATGAAAAAAGTTTCAAAAGCATATTTTATGGCTGACGACTTATCTCATTTACAACGCAGTGGTCGCTTAAATGGTGCACAGGCTATAGTTGGTAACTTATTACAAGTTAAACCTTTATTACATTTTGAGGATAAGGTAATCGTACCATTCCAAAAAATACGTACTTATAAAAAAGTTGTATTAAGAATTTATGAATTATTTGATGAATTTTATCGACAACACAAGGATGAAAACATATCTGTATGTATTCTTCATGTAGATGCTTTAGAGAAGGCGGAAGAGATTAGAAATCATATAAAAGAAGTTTATCCTAATGTTAATGTCGAAATAGACGCAATTACTCCTGTAGTATCAACTCATCTTGGGATTGGAGCTATAGGTTTTGCGTGGACAATATTATAAAAAAATTTTTGAGGTGAGATTATGGTTCAAACTATGGCGCATACTTGTTATAGAGTTGCTGATTTAGAAAAATCAATTAAGTTTTATACGGAAGCATTTGATTTTAAAATAAGTAGAGAAAGAGATTTTAAAGAATATAAATTTACTTTAGTATATTTGACTTTACCAGGTTCTGATTATGAATTAGAGTTAACTTATAATTATGATCATGGTTCATATGATTTAGGAGAAGGTTACGGTCATATTGCAATTTCAGTTTCTGATTTAGAAGGTTTATATGAGAAACATAAAGAGGCAGGATACGACGTTACAGATTTAAAAGGTTTACCAGGATTCCCGCCAAGTTATTACTTTATCAAAGATCCAGATGGATATAAGATTGAAGTTATTCGTGATAAGTAAGACAAATTAATTGATTTCTCTTATTTATTGTGATACAATGTAACTACATTGAAATAAATTACCGAAAGGGTGGTGAATTTTGAAAGTTCTCCACTTTTTTATATTGCAATTTTAGATTTTAGAAAGAGGTGTAATATGAGTATAGTACAAAGAGTAAAAGCTATTGCAGATGAGCAAACAAAAGATACAGTATATTCACTTTATGATGTAGAATATGTAAAAGAAGGTAGTGAATTCTTCTTACGCATTTACTTCGATAAAGATGGTGGTTTAACACTAGATGATTGTGTACTTTTAAGTGAAAAACTAGCAGAAGAATTGGATAAAGAGGATTTTATAAGCGACAAGTATTATCTTGAAGTTTCTTCGCCAGGTATAGAACGTGAGTTAAGAAATCTGGAAGAAGTTATCGATTCAATAGGTAAGCATGTATATATAAAAACTTATGAGAAAGTTGATAACCAAAAAGAATTTTATGGTGACATCTTAGATGTTGATGATAAAGAAATTACTATTGAATATAAAGATAAAGCAAGAGTAAAGAAATCAATTATTAGTTATGAAAAAATTGCTAAGATTAGATTAGCTGTTAAATTTTAATTTTTAAAGGAGAAAAGAACAATGAGCAAGGACTTGCTTAAAGCTATTAAATTAATTGAACAAGAAAAGGGTATTGCAGAAGATATACTAGTAGAAGCTATTGAATTAGCTCTATTATCAGCATACAAAAAGAATTTTAACGCTGCAAAGAATGTAAGAGTAGATTTTAATCGTGCTACAGGTGATTACAAATTTATCATTAGAAAAGATGTTGTAGAAGAAGTATATGATGATAGAATTGAATTTGCTTTAGAGGATGCATTAAAAATAAATCCAGCGTATGAAGTTGGTGATATCTATGAGGTAGTAGATCTTCCAGATGACTTTGGTCGTGTCGGAGCTCAAGCGGCTAAACAAGCGCTATTACAAAGACTTCGTGAAGCAGAAAAAGAAATCTTATTTAAAGAATATAGTGAATATGAAGGAGAAATCCTTTCAGGTACTGTAGACAGAATTGATACACGCTATGTATATGTGAAACTTGGAAAAATTGAGGCTATTTTAGGAGAGAATGAAAGAGTTCCTGGTGAAAATTATGTACCACAAACACCTATAAAAGTTTATATAGCTAAAGTAGATAACCCAAGTCGTGGTAGTAAGCCGCATGTTCTGGCATCTAGATCACATCCTGAATTTATTAGAAGATTATTCGAAATGGAAGTTCCTGAAATCTATAGTGGAACAGTAGAAATTAAGAGTGTGTCTCGTGAAGCTGGCGAAAGAACTAAACTTGCCGTTTTCTCTGAAGACAAAAATGTTGATCCAGTTGGTGCATGTGTAGGTAATAAAGGAGACCGTGTTAATCGTATCGTTGATGAATTAAACGGTGAGAAGATTGATATCATTACATGGGATGCTGATCCTGTGAAATTTATTACTAATGCATTAGCACCTGCTAAAGTAGAAGAAATCATTATAGATGAAGAAGAAAAAATTGCTAATGTTAAAGTTAAAGAAGATCAACTATCTCTTGCAATAGGGAAAAAAGGTCAAAATGTTCGCTTAGCAGCAAGATTAACTGGATGGAAAATTGACATTAAAGCAGCTGAGTAGTGAGGTGTTAAGATGAAAAAAAGAAAAATACCAACAAGAAAATGTATACTGACTAACGAGATGTTTCCGAAAAAAGATTTACTAAGAATAGTAAAAAATAAAGAAGGAGAAATTTCGGTAGACCCAACAGGAAAAAAAGCTGGGCGCGGAGCATATGTTGTATCAGATTTGGAAGTAATTAATAATGCAAAAGATAAAAAATTACTTGAGAAATTCTTTTCAACTACTCCAGAAATTATGGAACCTATTTACAACGAAGTAATTAGATTAATATATAGAAAGTCTATTCCACAAAAATAATGTTAAAAATATATAATTTATTAGGTTTAATGCAAAGAGCAGGTAAACTTATAACAGGCGAAGATTTAATCACAAAAAATTTAAAGAATAAAAAGATAAAATTATTAGTCATAGCACAAGATTGCGGTATTAATACAAAGAAAAAATTGATAGATAAAGCGACGTTTTATGGTGTTAATCACATCGAATTTTCAGATATTGAAAATATAAGTAGAGCAATTGGACGAGATAATCGTGTCGCACTTGGTATGACTGATGATGGGTTTATAAAAAAGTTTAAACAACTATTAGAAGAAGGAGGAAGATTGTAATGAAAAAGGTCAGAGTATATGAATATGCTAAAGAGATTGGTAAACAGTCAAAAGATATAATTAAAGTTTTAAGAGAATCTGAAATTGAAGTGTCTA
Source organism: Gemella sp. 27098_8_92 (assembly GCF_041433685.1). Taxonomy (NCBI): domain Bacteria; kingdom Bacillati; phylum Bacillota; class Bacilli; order Caryophanales; family Gemellaceae; genus Gemella; species Gemella sp. 27098_8_92. The sequence continues at coordinate 93,786 of NZ_JAPWBZ010000001.1, read as the reverse complement.
ACCATATGTCAATGTTAACGGAAGAGGGGTTAGCCAAACTTGATAGCATCTTCAAAGCTAAAAAAGAAGAACCAAAAGCAGAAAAAGTTGCTAGTAATCAAAATCAAAGTGATACTAAAAAACATAAAAAGAAAAAAAATAAAAAAGAAAAAAATAAAAAATCTAATAAACAGCAGCCTGCAATTATTGAAGCACCTACAGAAGAAACAATTTCAGAAGACACTATCTTAGTAAGAGATGGTATGACTGTAGGAGAACTTTCAGAAGTACTATCAGTAAATTCAACTGAATTAATTAAAAAGTTATTTATGGAACTTAAAATCATGGCAAATATCAATCAATCTCTTACTTTAGAGCAAATTGAATTAATTGCTATGGATTATGGAAAAGAAATTCAAGAAGAAGTAGAAATCAATAAAGAAGATTTAGATTTATACTTTGAAGTTGAAGATGAAGAAAAAAATCTTAAAGAAAGAGCTCCAATTGTTACAATAATGGGGCATGTTGACCACGGGAAAACAACTTTATTAGATACAATTAGAAACACACGTGTAACTGCAGGAGAAGCAGGTGGTATCACTCAACATATTGGTGCTTATCAAGTTCGTACTAAAGATAAGAAAATTACATTTTTAGATACACCAGGACACGCTGCGTTTACAACTATGCGTGCACGTGGAGCAAAAATTACTGACGTAACAATTTTAGTAGTAGCAGCTGATGATGGGGTAATGCCTCAAACAATAGAAGCTATTAACCATGCTAAAGCAGCAGATGTTCCTATTATTGTTGCTGTTAATAAAATGGATAAACCTCAAGCAAATCCAGACCGAGTTATGAATGAACTTGTAGAATATGGACTTATTTCTGAAGAGTGGGGTGGAGATACAATCTTTGTTCCTATTTCAGCTCTGAAAGGTGAGGGGATTGATGAACTATTAGAAAATATTTTATTAGTTACAGAAATGCAAGAGTTAAAAGCCAATCCAAACCGTCTAGCATTAGGTACTGTCATTGAAGCTAAACTTGACAAAGGGCGTGGAGCAGTTGCAACATTATTAGTACAAAATGGTACTCTTAATGTAGGAGATCCGTTAGTAGTAGGTAATACATACGGACGTGTTCGTGCTATGATAAATGATCGTAGTAAAAATATCCATACTGCTAAACCATCTACACCAGTAGAAATAACTGGTCTTCAAGACGTACCAAATGCAGGAGATCGTTTTGTAGTATTCGGTGATGAAAAAACAGCACGTCAAATTGGAGAAAAACGTCAACAACAATATATTGAAACTACACGTCAAGCTAACTCAGCAGTATCACTTGATACGCTATTTGAACAAATGAAACAAGGTGAGATGAAAGATCTTAACATTATTATAAAAGCAGATGTTCAAGGTTCAGTTGAAGCACTTGCCATGTCATTAGCTAAAATTGATGTAGAAGGTGTTAACGTGCGTATTATCCACACTGGAGTAGGAGCAATCAATGAATCTGATATTACTCTTGCTGTTGCATCTAGTGCGGTAGTAATTGGATTCAACGTCCGTCCTGATAATAACGCTAAGCAAATGGCAGCAACTGAACAAGTAGATATTCGCTTACATAGTATTATCTATAAAGTAATTGAAGAAATCGAAGCAGCTATGACAGGATTATTAGATCCAGAATTTGTAGAAAAAGTAATAGGTCTTGCAGAAGTTCGTCAAGTATATAAAGTATCAAAAATTGGAACAATCGCTGGTGCTTATGTTACAGAAGGTAAAGTTTCTCGTGATGGTAAAGTGCGTGTAATCCGTGATAGTGTTGTAATTTACGAAGGTGAAATTGATACACTAAGAAGATTTAAAGATGATGTAAAAGAAGTTCAAAGTGGTTATGAATGCGGTATGACTGTTGAAAACTTTAATGATATTAAAGAAGGAGATGTCTTTGAAGTTTATATCATGGAAGAAGTAAAAAAATAGGAGGAGAAACTAATGTCAGAATTAAGAGTTAATAGACTTGCAGAACAAATCAAAAAAGAAATTACTTATGTTTTAGCAACAAAAGTTAAAAATCATGATTTAGGATTTGTTACTGTTACAGAAGTAACTTTGACAGGAGATTATTCTCAAGCAAAAGTGTACTACACAGTTCTAGGTGGAGAACGCGAAAAAGAAAAAACTAAAGAATCGTTAAAAAAAATAAAAGGATTCGTTAAAAGCGAAGTTGCTAAAAAAGTAAAGATTCGTAAGTTTCCAGAATTGATTTTCGAATATGATAAAACAGCTGAGTATGCAATACATATTGAAAGTCTAATTGCAAGTGTAAGTCAAAAAAAAGAAGAATAAAGTATAGGGAAGCTGCCTAAAGGTGTTAGGCAGTTTGTCCTATGATTGAATAAAATTAGAGGAGAATGTAATGTTACAAGTAACAAATTTAGGTTTGCGTTTTGCAGATAGAAAACTATTTGAAGATGTAAATATAAAATTTACAAATGGTAACTGCTATGGTCTGATTGGGGCTAATGGAGCAGGTAAGACAACATTTTTAAAATTATTATCTGGTGAAATTGATTCACAACAAGGTCATGTATCATTAGGAAAAGGTGAGCGACTTGCGGTGCTTCGCCAAAATCACTTTGCTTATGAAGAAGACAGAGTTATTGATGTTGTTATGATGGGTCACGAACGTCTTTGGGATGTCATGAAGCGCAAAAATGAAATTTATATGAAAGATCCATTCACAGAAGAAGATGGTATTATTGCGGCAGAACTTGAAGGTGAATTTGCTGAAATGGATGGATGGAGCGCTGAGAGTGATGCGGCTCAACTTTTAGAAGGATTAGGTATTTCTGTAGAGCATCATGATATGCTTATGGGAGAATTAGATAATGCAATTAAGGTAAAAGTACTTTTAGCACAAGCGTTATTCGGAAATCCAGATGTTCTACTATTAGATGAGCCTACCAATGGACTTGATATAGCTGCGATTAAATGGCTTGAAGAGTTTTTAATTAACTTTGAAAATACTGTTATCGTAGTCAGCCATGATCGACACTTTTTAAATAATATTTGTACACATATTTGCGATTTAGATTTTGGTAAAATCCAACTGTATGTTGGTAACTATGATTTCTGGTACCAATCAAGTCAACTTGCACGTCGTATGATGGAAGATTCAAATAAGAAAAAAGAAGAAAAAATTAAAGAACTTCAAGAGTTTATTGCACGTTTCTCAGCAAATGCATCTAAATCGAAACAAGCAACAAGTAGAAAGAAAATGCTTGATAAAATTACTCTTGATGACATTAAACCAAGTAGTCGACGTTATCCATATGTTCGCTTCACTCCAGATCGTGAAATTGGTAACGACTTATTAATCGTAGATGGTGTAAGCAAAACTATTGAAGGAAAAAAAGTATTAAATAATGTAAGTTTTACAGTTAATCCTAATGATAAAGTTATCCTTTTGGGAGATGAAGTGGCAAAAACTACACTTCTTAAGATTTTAGCAGGTGAGATGGAACCAGATAGTGGAACTGTAAAGTGGGGTATTACTACTTCACGCAGTTATATGCCAAAAGATAATACAGAATACTTCGAAGGATTGAAACTTTCATTAGTAGAGTGGTTACGTCAATATGCTTCTCCAGAAGAAGAAAGTGAAGCATACCTACGTTCGTTCTTAGGTAGAATGTTATTCTCAGGTGAGGAAGCATTAAAACGTGCTCATGTACTTTCTGGGGGTGAAAAAATGCGCTGTATGTTATCTAAAATGATGTTATCTAAAGCTAACGTTATTCTTTTAGATGAACCTACGAATCACCTTGATTTAGAGTCCATTACAGCAGTTAATGAGGGTATTATCGCATTTAAAGGATCTGTATTCTTTACATCACATGACTATGAATTTATTCAAACAATTGCTAATAGAGTAATAGAACTTACTCCAGAAGGAGCAATTAATAAAGAAATGGATTATGAGAACTACCTTAAATTTAAAGGAATTATCGATTAATATTAAAAAAAGAGGTTTACTTCTAAATGAAGTTAAACCTCTTTGCTATTTTAAAATTTTATGTTTTCAAAAAGTTCTTTTGTTACCTCACTGAATGCTAAGACTTCTTCAGGGGAAAATCTATCAAATTCAATAGAATCAATATCAAGAAGTGCAACAACTTCATTATTTTGTATAATAGGAATTACAAGCTCACTATTAGTTGCACTATCACAAGCTATGTGTCCAGGAAATTGATGAACATCTTTTACATAAATTGCTTCTTTTGTTGTGTAGCAATGCCCACAGACTCCCTTATTGAAAGGAATACGCGTACATGCGACTTTTCCTTGAAACGGACCTAAGACTAGATTGTTTTGTTCTTTATCTACTATGTAGAAACCAACCCAGTTAGTATTGGGCAAATATTCTTTGTATAATGCAGAAAGATTAGAAAGATTAGTAATTAAATTTTTCTCATTGGTAATAAGTGAATTCGCTTGTTTAATAAATAAAGATTTATCTGTAATAATATTCATATGAAACCTCGCTAAATTTATTTATCTTATTTTCGCATATTAGGAGAAAAAAATAAAGTGAAATGACTATATAAGATTTAAGGGAAGATACGAAATAAATTTTAATAGTTCTGAAATAAAAATTCAAAAAAATTTCAAAAAAATGGTTGAAATACTTTGTTTTTTACGCTAAAAATGGTATAATTTTGTTAGTATTTATTGTATTAATAAACGTAAAATTTAATAAAAATTTCAGGGGGAAGATATATGACATATATATTTTTATTTGTATGTGTTCTTATTCTTGGAGGAGTAGTGGCTCTATTCATCTTTAGAAATAGAAAAAAACAAGATTTATACCCTCTTTTAGTTATGAAAGATGAGCTAGAAAGAGAAACATTGTCTGATGATTTGAAACAGGTAAAAGCACTAGAGATAGCAGGAAAAGCAGAAAAACTTTATAATAAGTGGGAAAGTGAATGGTATGAAATTCAAAGTATTGATATAGAAGAATTAGATCGTGATCTTTATAATGCTGAAAGCTATATAGATAAATTTAATTTTAAACGTGCTGATGAAGTAATAATGAATAGCGGTGAACTAATTGCAAGTATAAAAGATAGAATTGCAGAGATTCGACGAGAAATTAAAGAACTTAAAGAAGTTGAACCTAAAAATAGAGAAGTTTATGAAGAAATCGTTGTAGAGTATAAAGAGCTTAATCGTGAACTTTTAGCTAAAAGACATCAGTATGGAGCAGCAGCTGATCAATATGAGCAAAACATTAAAGAACTTGCGCCTCAATTAGATGACTTCAAATTATTGACATCTACAGGTAAATATATCGAAGCACAAGAAAAAATTACAGCAATAAGAAATTCTATTCTTAATTTAAAAGAAAAAATGGATGTATTACCAGATTTACTAAAAGAGATAGAAAAAACTTGTCCAACTCAGATACAGTCATTAAGACTTAAAGTTGAAGAGATGGAGAAAAAAGGTTTCAAACTTACACATTTAGAAATATCTAGTAAAATTGAAAGTATTGTTTGGCAATTAAATGATGCTCGTGAAAAAGTTAAACTAGGAGATATTGATCTAATAGAAAATATTTTAGATGGCATTTATGATGTTATTGATGAGGTTTCTAACGACCTTAAAAAAGAGCTTGATTATAAGAGATATATAGAAGAAAACTATCGTGAAATTACTAATAAACTTGATTTACAAGATAAATTAAATGAGGCCCTTTATAATAATATTCAGGAAATTAAAACTAGATATCAAATCTATCAAAAAGATGAAGAAATGGTAGCTAATTATTACGATGAATTAAGCGAATTGTTAGATCTTAAACATGATATAGATGTCTATATTAATAATCAACCAAAATTAAATTATAAAGATCTTAAAGATAAAGTTGAATTATTAGAGCAAGGATTAGAAAAAATCGAAGAAGACCAAACAAATTACTCTAGATATTTAACAAGTTTACGTGAAGAAGAAAGTATTGCAAGAGAAAAATTAATATTTATTAATCAAGAAAAAGAAGTAATCAAGCGTAAATTAGATAACTCTCGAGTTCCTGGTTTCAGTGATAGATTTATTGTTCTTTATAAAGATGTTACAGATAGTTATAGATATGCTTTGGAAGAACTGAAAAAAGAGCCTATTAATATTGATTTGTTAAAACGTGCAGTTGCAGAAGCAGAAGAGTCACTAGATATTTATTCATCTGAAGTTAATAATATACTTACAGATATAGAATTAATCGAAAAACTTATCCGTTATGCAAACAGATATAGAAAAGAAAATATTGAATTCCATCAACAATTAACAGTTGCTGAACAATATTATAGAGAATATCGTTACAACAAAACATTAGAAATAATTCGTACTTCTCTAGAAAAAGTAGAGCCAGGAGCATACGAAAGAATAAGAAATTCTGTAAAACCAAGATAAAAAACCAGTCATTTTGACTGGTTTTTTTATCTGCGTTTTAAATTGTAATAACCAAGGCTTAGGAAATAAAATAGTGCTTCAATAGTAGCAATATAAAAAGTAGTTGGTAGGGCTGAATAGTAAGACAATGTAATGCCTAACCAAGTTCCTATTAAAGCGAAAGTAATTGAAATAGCAATCATTACTCCTACTTTATTAGTTAAATATCTAGCTGCACTAGCAGGTACAGTAAGCAATACAAACATTAATAAAGCACCTACAACTGGAACTGTAATACTTGTTGCAACAGATAATAGCACTAGGAAGAATATTGAGATAAATTTTCCATTAAGACCGAGTGCTTTAGCACCAATTGCATCAAAAGAATCAAATTTTATTTTTCTATAGAATAGTGATAGTAAAATAATTACAGCAATAGCTAGCGAAAATATTAGTTTAACATCATCACGAGTGATGGATACAACACTTCCAAATAAAATACTATTTACATAACTTGTACTTTTTGGTGTTAGTGAAAGGAATAGCAAACCTAGACCTAAGAATATCCCAAGCATAACACTTACAGTTGCTTCACGACGAAAAGCTTTTACGCTAAGATGTCCTACTAAATATGACATAGTTATTGTGAAAATAAGCAATCCATAAATCGGATTAATTCCAAGAAAAACAGCAAAAGCAGCTCCAGCAAATCCAACGTGAGATAGGGTATGGGAGATAAATGACATATTTCGTGCCATTACAAATACTCCGATATATCCAGCCATAATTGCTACAATAGTACCTGCAATAAAGGCATTTTGCATAAAATCATAATTAAGCATAATTGTTATCTCCTACATAATGTTTACATAATTTAAAATCACTTTGTTCTTTATTAAAGTCGTTAATACTAATAAATTTATAACAATCTTCCTCTAAGTATAGAATTTTATCAATATATTTTTCGTCAATTAACGAAAGTTCATGTGTAATACAAAGAGTAATTATATTATTTTTTTTAGTAATATCACGAACCAAAGACATACATTCAATCTCGCTACCTTTGTCAAGATTAGAAGTAAACTCATCAAGAAGAAGTAAATTAGGATTATTAACAAGTGCCTGTGCTAGGAATACGCGTTGTTTTTCCCCGCCTGATAAATGACCTATTGACTTTTCTTTTTTAGTTAGTGAATTAGTTGTTTCTAAGGCAATTTCAATTTGTTTTTTTTCTTTTGACGAAAGCCAAGGAAGAATTTTTTTATGGAGAGGAAGTGCGACAAAGTCTTCAACTGATAAAGGTAGTTCTTCGTCTATTTGACGGAATTGTGGAACATAGCCAAGACGAGCTTCTTCTCCAATTAATTTTATGTTTTCTGTTGTATTTAGTTTTTCTAATATATTATTTAATAAAGTTGTTTTACCAACACCATTTTTTCCAACAACAGCTACTATATCTCCAGCAGAACAGCTGAAAGAGAGATTGTTGAGTATTAACTTATCTCCTATTGAATAGGTTAAGTTTTTTATATTAAGTTCAGTCATAATAAACTCCTAACTTATGGATTAAATTACACTTTTAGTATAAAAAAGAAGAGATACGATTTACAAATCTCTTCTTAATATTATACTACATATTTTCTAATTGTGAAAACTATTTTTTATTAATGGTTGTGATTGTGTCTCTCATGATCATGATCATGATCTTCATGGTCGTGATTATGTGAGTGAGATTCTTTAGCATTTTCTGTATGATATGCTTTTTCTCCCTTACCACCGTTTAAAATTTCTTCAAGTTTATTATATTGGTCTAACATCCACTCTATATATGTTTTACCATCAGGTTGCGTCTCAGTAACATTTAGAATCGGAATATTATTTTGTTCAGCAAGATTTATTAATCCTTCAACTGTTTTGTTAGTAGTCTGAACATTATTGATAATCAATGAAATTTGTTTATTCTTAATTTGTTGCTGAATATTTTTAAGGTCTTGTGGTGCTGGATCATTTCCTTCCTCTGTAGCTTGTGCTAATTTATTCACCTCGTCAGATACTTTTAGTCCAAGAGATTTAACAGCATATTCGAATACAGGTTCGGTAGTAAGAACAGATTTTCCATTAGCTTTTTCTTTTAGAGAATTTATTTTTTCTGTAATTTTTGATAACTCTTTTTTGTATTTATCTCTATTTTTTTCATAGAAATCCTTATTAGAAGAATCTTTTTCACTTAATATTTTAGTTAACTCATCAGCGATTTTGCTCATTACCTCAGGATTATACCAAATATGTTCATTTTCACCTTCTTTAAGACCTAATAATTTAGCACCATCTATTTTAGTTATATTCTTACTATTATTAGTAAGTTTTTCAAACCATGAATCATAGCCGCCACCGTTTAAAATAGCAATTTTTGAATCAGCTACAGTCTTAGCATCTTGTGCAGTTGGTTCAAAATCGTGTGGGTCAATAGAAGAAGAACTTATTATAGAAGAAACTTCTGCTTTGTCACCAGCAACAGCTTTGGCAACTTCTGCGTAAAAGTTAACAGATGCTACAATTTTTATTTTTTCAGTTGAAGTAGGGTTTGAATTTGTTTTACTAGAACACCCAACTAGAAATAAAGTTAATGCTGTAATAATTGATAAAAATTTTAAAAATTTACTCATAGTAAAAAAACACCTCCGTTATTTCGTAATTATTACGGTCTAATAAATTATAATACTAAATCATTAAAAAATCAAGGGATAAATCGAAATTATTTTGATTAAGAAAAAGAGAAGATTAAAAAAAGATACATACAAATCTTTAAAAAATCAAAATCTAAAAGGTATAATTTTATTTTCTAAAAAAGAAAAATAACAAGTAATATTTTAAAAATTTTCAATTACATATTTACTAAAATGCGATAAAAGCACTTGATTTTTATTGCTGAATACTATATAATTAATAAAGTTGAGTAAAAATCAACAAAAAATAAAACACACGACATTTGAGTAGCTGCTCGGTGCATTAAATGTTTGCAGTAGGCTTAGAGAATGTCGGAGGAAAAAACCAAGGAGGAAAATAACTTATGGCAGTTATTTCAATGAAACAATTATTAGAAGCTGGTGTACATTTCGGTCACCAAACAAGAAGATGGAATCCTAAAATGGATAAATATATCTTCACAGAAAGAAATGGTATCTATATCATCGACTTACAAAAAACAGTTAAAAAAGTAGATGAAGCATATGAATTCGTTAAATCAGTTGCTGATCAAGGCGGAAAAATGTTATTCGTAGGTACTAAAAAACAAGCACAAGATGCTATTAAAGAAGAAGCTGAAAGAAGTGGTCAATACTACATCAATCACCGTTGGTTAGGTGGAACTTTAACTAACTACAAAACAATCAAAGGACGTATTGATAGAATAGCTGAAATCGAAAAAATGGAAGCTGATGGAGTATTCGAAGTTCTTCCTAAAAAAGAAGTTATTGAATTAAGAAAAGAATACGATAAACTTAACAAATTCTTAGGTGGAATCAGAGAAATGAAAGGTATGCCAGATGCAATTTTCGTTGTTGACCCTAAAAAAGAACACAATGCAATTGCTGAAGCGAAAAAATTAGGAATTCCTGTAGTAGGTATCGTAGATACAAACTGTGATCCAGACGATGTTGACTATGTAATTCCTGCAAACGATGATGCTATTCGTGCAGTTAAATTATTAACAGCTAAAATGGCAGATGCTTTTGTGGCTTACAATGAAGGAAATATCGAAGAAACTGCTGAAGAAGCATTCGTAGAAGAAGTAGAAGCAACAGAAGAATAATTTTATAAATAAATTTTAAAGAAATATAATAACGGAGGCAATCAAAATGGCACAAATTACAGCTAGTTTGGTAAAAGAATTAAGAGAACGTACTGGTGCTGGTATGATGGACTGTAAAAAAGCACTACAACAAACTGATGGAAATATCGAAGCAGCAATCGACTATTTAAGAGAAAATGGTATCGCTAAAGCAGCTAAAAAAGCTGACAGAATCGCTGCAGAAGGTCTTTCTTATATCGAAGTTAAAGGTAACAAAGCTGTTATCTTAGAAATCAACTCAGAAACTGACTTCGTTGCTAAAAACGAAAAATTTGTTGCTTTAGTAAAAAATGTTGCGGATGCTATCTTAGCAGCTGAACCAAAAACTTTAGAAGAAGCACTTCAAGTAGAAGCACAAGGTGGAACTGTAGAAGCAGTTATTAATGAAGGTATCGCTACAATTGGAGAAAAACTTTCATTAAGAAGATTTGAAGTAGTATCAAAAACTGATTCAGATGCATTTGGTGCATATTCTCACATGGGTGGAAGAATTGGTGTTCTTACACTTGTTGAAGGAAGCACTGATGAAGAAGCAGCTAAAGATGTTGCAATGCACATTGCTGCTTTAGCTCCAAGATACTTAGACGAAAGTGAAGTACCAGCTGATGTACTTGAACACGAGAAAAAGGTATTAACTGAGCAAGCATTAAATGAAGGAAAACCTGCTAATATCGTTGAAAAAATGATCGTTGGTAGAATTAATAAATTCCTAGAAGAAATTACAGTAGTTAAACAAAAATTCGTTAAAGACGATAGTTTAACTGTAGAAAAATTTGTAGCATCAAAAGGTGGAAAACTTGCTAAATTCGTACGTTACGAAGTAGGAGAAGGTATCGAGAAAAGAGAAGATAACTTCGCTGAAGAAGTGATGAGCCAAGTTAACGCTAGCAAATAATTCTCTATTTAATATTCATTATTAGAAAGAGGTAAAGCACACACTTCTTGTGTGTGCTTTTTTAAAAGATTAGTATATATTTAGATATATCTGTATTTTATTAGGAGGATTAAAATGGCTACTAGATATAAAAGAGTTTTATATAAACTTAGTGGAGAAGCACTTGCAGGTGGAAAAGGATTCGGAATTGATTCTGAGACAGTTAACAAAATAACATCTCAAATCGTTGAAGTTGTAAAGCAAGGGGTAGAAGTTGCTATTGTTGTTGGTGGTGGAAATATTTGGCGTGGTAAAACTGGAGAAGAGCTAGGTATGGAACGTGCAACAGCAGATTCAATGGGAATGTTAGCTACAGTAATGAATTCATTGGCTCTACAAGATTCATTAGAACAAAAAGGTGTGGATACTCGTGTACTTACATCAGTAGAAATGAAAGCTATGGCGGAACCATATATTAGAAGACGTGCAATTAGACATTTAGAAAAAGGACGTGTTGCGATTTTTGCAGCAGGAATTGGAAATCCATACTTCTCAACAGATACTACGGCCGCTCTTCGAGCTAAAGAAATTGGAGCTGAGGCTATTCTTATGGGTAAAAATGGGGTAGATGGAGTTTACTCTGCAGATCCTAAGTTAGATAGCTCAGCAACTAAGTTTGATAAATTATCATATATGGATGTAATGAATAAAGGATTAACTATTATGGATTCGACAGCTATTACGTTCTGTATGGATAATAACTTACCAATTATCGTCTTTTCTATTGATGATGCAGATAATATTGTAAAAGTTGTTACCGAAAAATTAGGAACAATTATTGAATAAATTATAAGTAGGAGTGTAAAACTATGCCTGAGCAAATTATGAATAATTTAAATGAAAGAATGGAAAAAGCAATTGCGAGTTTACGTCGTGAGTTAGCTTCTATTCGAGCTGGGAAAGCAAGCGCGGCAGTACTTGATAGATTAACTGTTGATTACTATGGAGTTGCAACACCTATTAACCAAGTGGCTGGAGTTTCAGTACCAGAACCAAAAATGTTAGTAATATCTCCTTATGAGAAAACTTTATTAGGAGATATAGAAAGAGCAATTCAAGCATCAGATTTAGGTCTTAATCCTTCTAACGATGGATCAGTAATTCGTATTGTATTTCCAGCGTTAACAGAAGAACGCCGTAAAGAATTAGCAAAATTAGTAGGTAAAGAATCTGAAGGTGCAAAAGTAGCTGTTCGTAATGTACGTCGTGATGCAATTGATGCAATGAAGAAATTAGAAAAAGCCTCTCAAATTACAGAAGATGATTTGAAAGGATATTCAGATGATATTCAGAAAGTAACTGACAAATTTGTTGCAGAAATTGATAAAGTAACAAAAGAAAAACAAGATGAATTAATGAGTGTATAATAATATGGAAATGACAGAAATTATTGCTAAGATTAATTCTCTTAATGCAACAAAAAAAGAACGCGAGCTAACAGCTGTTGAAACAGAAGAGTTGGCAGAATATAGACAATTATATTTAAAAAATTTTAAAGCTAATATGCGTAATATATTAGATAATACAAAAGTGATAAATGAAAAAGGAGAAGATATTACTCCTAAAAAGAAAGGACTTTAAATTATGAGTGCGACTACAATTACAATTTTAGTTGGAGCTATTTGTTTACTTGCAGGAGTAGTAGGTGGTTTTTTCCTTGCAAGACGAAACTTCATGAACTATATGGAAAAAAATCCTCAAATTAATGAAGATATGGTAATGGCAATGATGAGCCAAATGGGGCAAAAACCATCTCGTAAAAAAATTAACCAAGTTATGGGGAATATGCAAAAAGCTCAACAACAAGCAAAAAAACAAGCTAAAAAATAATATATTTAGAGCAAATATTATGTATTATAAAGCATAGTATTTGCTCTTTAATTTTGATAAAGAGTTTCTATATAGAAAATAATTGTAGCATACATCATATTAGTTTACAATTAGCATATTTTTCGTTAATATAATATAGTACAAAAAGGAGGAAATAATGGAAACAAAGACTATAAAATATACTTCGCAAACAACAGAAAGAATTGATAAGTTTTTACAAAAAGAACTTTCTGAGTTATCGAGAACTAATATTCAAAACTTGATTTCAGAAGGATATATAAAAGTAGATGGAAAAGAAATAAAAACTAATTTTAAATTAAAAGAAGGTAATAAAGTTTCTATAGAGTATAGAGAACCGGAAGAGTTAGATGTTGTAAAACAAGATATCCCATTAGATATAGTTTACGAAGATAGTGATTTAATTATAGTAAATAAAGCAAAAGGAATGGTTGTTCATCCATCTGCAGGACATAGAGATGGCACATTAGTAAATGCACTACTATTTCACAGTGAGCTATCTAGTATTAATGGAACTATACGCCCAGGTATAGTACATAGAATAGATAAGGATACCTCAGGGCTTTTAGTAGTTGCTAAAAATGACAAAGCACACGTTAAATTATCAGAAATGATTGCCAATAAAGATGTGAAAAGAAAATATTATGCATTAGTGCATGGTAGTATAAAACATGATTATGGAACAATAGACGCTCCAATAGCGCGTAATCCAAAAGAGCGTAAAGAAATGGCAATTATAGATGAAGGAAAACCATCAATAACACATTTTAAAGTGATAGAACGATTTGAAAAATATACTTTAATTGAATGTGAATTAGAAACAGGACGTACTCATCAAATAAGAGTACATATGAAATATATCAATCATCCATTAGTGGGAGATCCGGTGTATGGTCCAAGAAAAACGTTAAATGCAAATGGGCAGGCTCTACACTCAAAGAGTATTGAGTTTAATCATCCTATTACAGGAAAACATGTATATTTTGAGACGCCAATTCCTCAATATATGCTAGATATTATGGCAAAACTAGACAAATAAAATAGTTAATTGAAAAAATTTTCATAAAATAGTTTATTTTTTCTAGGAAATATAGTATTATAGAATAAGTAAGTAGTTATTTAAGGAGGACAATAACATGGTATTAGTGCCAGCAAAAGATATGCTTGTAAAAGCTAGAAAAGAAGGATATGCGGTAGGGCATTTCAACATTAATAACTTAGAATGGACAAAAGCTATTTTAGCAGCTTGTGAAGAAGCGAAAAGTCCAGTTATCTTAGGTGTAAGTGAAGGAGCAGCTAAATATATGACTGGGTTCAGAACAGTTGCAGCTATGGTAGTAGCTATGGTAGAAGAAATGAAAATTACAGTTCCTGTTGCATTACACTTAGATCACGGTTCATACGAAGGAACTAAAGCAGCGATTGAAGCTGGATTTAGTTCAGTAATGTTTGATGGATCTCACTATCCATTCGAAGAAAATATCGAAAAATCAAAAGAAATGATAGCTTTAGCTCACTCTAAAGGAATATCAATTGAGTGTGAAGTTGGATCAATCGGTGGAGAAGAAGATGGAGTTATCGGAAGTGGAGAATTAGCTGATCCTCAAGAATGTAAAACTATGGCTGAATTAGGAATTGATTTCCTTGCAGCTGGAATTGGTAACATTCATGGTAAATACCCAGAAAACTGGGCTGGATTAAGCTTTGAAACATTAGAAAACATCTCAAATGTAACTGGTGGAATTCCACTAGTATTACACGGTGGTTCTGGAATCCCAACTGAACAAATTCAAAAAGCTATTTCTCTAGGAGTTTCTAAAGTTAATGTTAATACTGAGTGCCAATTAGCATTTGCAGAAGCAACAAGAAAATATATTGAAGAAGGTGGAGATCATAAACCTAAAGGATTCGACCCTCGTAAATTATTAAATCCTGGATTCGAAGCTATTAAAGCTATGGTTCATCAAAAAATCGATATCTTCGGTTCAAGAAATAAAGCATAATAACTACAGATTACTAAAAAAGGCTCGTGCTTTGCATGGGTCTTTTTATCTATATAATAAAAATAATTTATAACTAGGTTGAAATTATATATTGTAAATACAAAGGAGTG
Organism: Gemella sp. 27098_8_92; assembly: GCF_041433685.1. Lineage (NCBI taxonomy): Bacteria > Bacillati > Bacillota > Bacilli > Caryophanales > Gemellaceae > Gemella > Gemella sp. 27098_8_92. The sequence continues at coordinate 78,598 of NZ_JAPWBZ010000001.1, read as the reverse complement.
TTTGCATGAAAGAAACTATAAATTATATAAAAAAATTAATAAGTGTTAACTCACCTACAGGATTTACAGGAAAAATTAGTACATACTTAATTGAAGAGATAGAAAAACTAGGATATAAAGCAATACGTGGAAACAAAGGTGGAGTTAATGTCGTTGTAGAAGGGGAAAATGATAAAAAACATAGAATTGTTACTGCGCATGTTGATACGCTTGGGGCAATAGTTCGAGCAATTAAACCCGATGGACGCTTAAAAATAGCTCAAATAGGAGGTTATCCTTGGAATATGATTGAAGGGGAAAACTGTGAGGTGCATGTTGCTAGTAATAATAAAAAAATTAGTGGTACTATTTTAGTACATCAGACAAGTATTCATGTTTATCGAGATGCAGGAACAGTTGAAAGAACTCAAGATAATATGGAAATACGACTTGATGTGAAAGTAAATAGTGCAGAGGATGTACGTTCTTTAGGTATAGATGTAGGAGATTTTATTAGTTTTGATCCTAGGACGATTGTTACAGAGACAGGATTTATAAAAAGTCGTTTCTTAGATGATAAAGTAAGTGCAGCTATATTATTAGATCTTTTACGAAAATATAAAGATGAAAACATTACTCTTCCATATACAACTCATTTTATGTTTAGTGTTTTTGAAGAAGTAGGGCATGGTGCAAATTCTTCTCTTCCTAAAGAAGCTGTAGAATATTTAGCGGTAGATATGGGAGCAATGGGAGATGATCAACAAACAGATGAGTATACAGCCTTAATTTGTGTTAAAGATGCAAGTGGTCCATATAACTATGAGTTTCGTCAACACTTAACAAATTTGGCACGAGAAAAACAAATTCCTTTTAAGTTAGATATTTATCCATACTATGGAAGCGATGCTTCGGCAGCTATGCGAGCAGGCGCAGAAGTGAAACATGCTTTACTAGGAGCAGGCATAGAATCTAGCCACTCATATGAGAGAACGCATATCGATTCAGTAGAAGCAACGCAGAATTTAGTTGATGCATATTTACAAAGTGAATTAATAAGTTAAAAAGCAGACTATAAAGTCTGCTTTTTTTGATAAATTATTATTTATAAAAATTTTTTATACTAGAGTTTACTTCAATTTTTTTATTTGTAACGGGATGATTAAAAATAACTTTTAGCGCTCCAAGATACATCTTTTCATATTTATGACCATTATTAGAATAAAGTTTATCTCCAATAATAGGATTTCCTTTATATGCTAAATGAACACGAATTTGATGAGTGCGACCTGTTTCTAGTGAAATGGTAGTAGCAAATTTATTCTGCTCTATTTTTTCGCAAGATAGTATATTTGTAATTGCATTTTTTCCTTTATTAGTAACTGCCATTTTATTTTTTTCACGGTTATCACGTCCAATATTAGTATTAATAGTTTGAACATGAATATTATTTTTTACAAGTGCTGTATAGAAGCGTTTTATGACACGATGTTCTAACATTTGATCAAGTTTGGATTTTACAAATGGTGTTTTTGCAAAAATGACTAAACCACAAGTATCGGTATCAAGACGATGTATTGGTTCTAGATAAGGATAATCAGTAATTAAGTAATTAACTAATGTATTATTTTCATCTGTTATATCATTCGGATGAGTTTTAATTCCAAATGGTTTAGAAGCAATTAGTAAGTAGTCATCTTCGTATTCTTTTATAATGGATAGTGAGTTATTTGCAATATAATTAGAAGTTCCAAGTTCTATGTTAATCTCTAAATTATCACCCTTATTGAGTTTTGATTGTAGGTCAGCACTTTGTCCATTGATAATTATGGTATTTGTATAATGATGAGAATGCATACGTATATTATGGATATTTTTTTTAGAAACTTTTAAAAAATTACTAAGATACGATTCAACATTAATATAAGATGATAAAATTTTAAAATTCATAGGTCTCCTTATGGTTTATAATACTTAATAATATGATAAATACAATTATATAATATTTTCACTTTTGTATAAAGTAAAAAGCAAGATAAATAAGGATATTATAAAACCTCAAAAAGTTTAAAAATATTTAATTTAATCTTGATTTTAATTCAAAAGTATAGTATTATATATCTTGTGATTTAATATTACTAAACTTAAAGTTTAATTAAGTGTAACTTTAATTACAAAAAGTTAGATATAGGTAAACAAAAGTGACAATAAGTTTAATTATAATAAACTTTGAAACTAAAAATTTTTTATGCCTAAATATAAATTAAAAGAAATAATGGAAAGGAGAAATATGTATTCAATAGGTGAAAGATTAAAACGATTAAGAATTCAAAAAAATCTTACTCAAGAAGAACTTGGTGAGAGAACAGATTTAAGTAAAGGATATATTTCACAAGTAGAACGTGATTTGGCATCACCATCTATGGAAACATTTTTTAATATTCTAGAAGTTTTGGGGTGTGCTCCAAAAGATTTTTTTGATAAAGAAAGTACAAGTCAAAAGGTATACTATTCATTGGAAGATCAAACTAGTTATGAAGAAACTGATGAAGGATATATACTGACATGGCTTGTTCCGGAATCTAATGAGAAAGAAATGGAATCTTTAATACTTAGATTAGAAGAACATAGCAATTATAAAACATTTAGCCCATCAGAATCAGAAACACTGTGTTATGTTTTAAAAGGTAAATGTAAATTAAAACTAGGTGATGAAGAGTATATTGCATCATCGAATGAAAGTTTTTATTTTTTAGCTACATCAGAGCATAGGTTATCAAATCCTTTTGACGAAGTCTGTGAATTATTGATAGTAGCGACAAATTCGTATTTATAACGAAGAGAATGAAGGTTACTTAATTAAAGATTAAATAACATTCAAATCTCTTGCTTAATTTAATTATATTATTATATGTGAGGAGAATAAAATGGCAAATATTGTTGAGTTTAAAGATGTATCAATGTCATTTGGTAATAATAAAGTTTTAAAAAATATAGACTTAGAAATTGAAAAAGGTAAATTTTATACTTTACTTGGGCCTAGTGGTTGTGGTAAAAGTACTATTCTGAAATTGATTGGTGGATTTTTAAGTCCAACGTCTGGGGATGTTTTATTAGATGAAAAAGTGGTAAATGAATTACCAGCAAATAAACGTCAGGTCAATACAGTGTTTCAGGATTATGCATTGTTCCCACATATGAATGTTTTCGAAAATGTTGCCTTTGGTTTAAAAATCAAAAATGAAAAAAAGGAAATTATTAATAAAAAGGTAAAAAAAGCTTTAAAACAAGTAAACTTAACTGATTTTGAAAAACGTGATATTAGTGAGATGAGTGGTGGTCAAAAACAGCGTGTTGCTATAGCTCGAGCTATAGTTAATGAACCAGAGATTATCCTTCTTGATGAATCTTTGTCTGCTCTTGATTTAAAACTTCGTCAAGAGATGCAATATGAACTTCGTGAACTTCAACAGCAAACAGGAATTACTTTTATTTATGTTACGCACGATCAAGAAGAAGCTCTTGCAATGAGTGATTATATCTTTGTTATGAATGATGGGGGAATTGAACAAAGCGGAACACCACTTGATATTTATGATGAGCCAGTTAACCGCTTTGTTGCTGATTTTATTGGGGAATCTAATATAGTTAATGCGGTTATGCTTGATGACTATTTAGTAGAAATCTATGGAAAACAATATGAATGTGTTGATGCTGGACTTGATAAAAATAGACGGGTTGAAGTCGTTATTCGTCCAGAAGATTTAGAAATTACAACACCTGAAAAAGGTAAAATTAGTGTTGTAGTAGATACACAATTATTCCGTGGAGTACATTATGAGATTTGCTGTTTAGATGATCAATATAATGAGTGGATAGTACATTCTACAAAAGCGGCTAAACCAGGAGCAGCTATTGGTTTAAATTTTGATCCAGAGGCAATTCATATTATGGTTCCTGGGGAAACAGAGGAAGAGTTCGATGCTCGTTTAGAGTCATATGAAGAGGAGGAATAAAGATGTTTAATAAAAAAACAAGATCATTCTTTATGATTCCTTATGTACTATGGATGTTGCTCTTTGTAGTATTTCCATTGTTACTAATTGTATATTATTCATTCCGTGATTTAGATGGTAATTTTACTTTTGAAAATTATAGAATATTCTTTAGTAGTACGTATGTAGTTATGACATTGTATAGTTTTTGGTATGCATTTTTGATAACTCTTATTTGCTTAGTTATTAGTTATCCACTTGCGTTTGTAATTAGTAAAAGCAAATATAAAGAAATAATATTACTACTGATAATATTACCAACATGGATTAATATTCTATTAAAAACATATGCATTTTTAGGATTATTTGGTGAATATGGTACTGTTAATAATGTTTTGGAGTATTTGGGAATTGGAACACAGAGTTTACTGTTTAACTCATTTAGTTTTGTGTTTGTTTCAAGTTATATATTTTTACCATTTATGTTATTACCTATCTATAACTCAGTTGTTGGTATAAATAAAAACTTAATTGAAGCGTCATATGACTTGGGGGCCGATTTTAAAACAACATTTAGAAAAATTATCTTACCTCTTAGCATCAATGGAGTTAAAACAGGTATTCAGGTAACGTTTATACCAGCACTTTCACTATTTATGATTACACGTTTAGTAGCTGGAAATAAAATTATTAACTTAGGAACAGCGATTGAAGAGCACTTTATTGTTACTCAAAACTGGGGATTAGGATCTACTATTGCAGTATTCTTAACAGTTGTTATGGGAATCATTATGATAGTTACAAATACAAAAGATAAAGTATCAATAGGAGGTAGAAAATAATGAAATTAGCATCAAAATTTTATTTAGTGGTTATTTTTGCTATTTTATATATACCGCTTATTTACTTAGGATATTACTCGTTTAATTCTGGAAAAACAATGATTGATTTTGAAGGATTTTCTTGGCAACATTATGTAGAGCTTTTTGAAAATTCTCGAATGCTAGTTATTGTTATCAATACAATAGTTGTTGCTTTATTATGTGGATTGTTTTCTGCAGTATTTGGAACTTTAGGAGCATTAGGTATATATTCATTAAAATCTAACAGGCAAAAAAATAGTTATCTAGTAGGGAATAATATTCTTATTGTTAGTCCGGATGTTATAATAGGATGTTCATTTCTATTAATGTTTACGTTTATCAGTAAACAATTTGGTATTGATAATATTCAAGGATTTTGGTCAGTACTCTTATCACATATTGCATTTAGTATTCCTATTGTAGTGCTTATGGTTCTTCCAAAGTTATATGAAATGCCAAAAAGTATTATTGATGCAGCAGTTGATCTTGGTGCAACATATCCGCAAGTTTTAAGCAAAATTGTTATCCCTTATATAACTCCAGGTATCTGGGCAGGTTTCTTTATGGGACTTACTTATTCTCTTGATGATTTTGCAGTAACATTTTTTGTGACTGGTAATGGATTCCAAACATTGTCGGTAGAAATTTATTCAATGGCACGCCAAGGAATTAACCTGCAAATTAATGCACTATCAACAGTATTATCTATTTTTGTTATAGTGGCGGTACTAATATATTATGTAATTAATACAAGTAAATTGAAAGGGGAGGTAGAATAAGATGAAAAAATTATTGATGTCAGCCTTATCGATTTTAGTAATATGCCTAGGATTACTTTATAGCCGTAATTTTATTGATAGCTCAAATAGTGAAGATAAACAAACATTAACTATTTTCAACTGGGGGGAATATATTGATCCAGAGCTTATTAAAAAATTTGAACAAGAAACAGGAATTTCAGTAATATACGAAACGTTCGATTCTAATGAAGCATTACTTACAAAAGTTCAGTCTGGATCAACTCCTTATGATATAATAATTCCATCTGATTATATGATTAATAAAATGAGAAAGCTAAATTTAATCAAAAAATTAGATCATAGCAAGTTAGAAGGGCTTGATAATATTGATCCACAATTCTTAGATAAAGTTTTTGATCCTGGAAATGAATATTCAATTCCATATTTTTGGGGAACTTTAGGTATTTTATATAATAAAACAAAAGTACCTGAAGATTTAAAATTCGATAAATGGAATGATCTTTGGGATAGTCGTCTGCAAAATAATATTTTAGCTATAGATGGTGCTCGTGAAATGTTAGGACTTGCTCTTCAATCTGAGGGGAGATCTGTAAATGAAAAGAATGAAGTTAGTTTAAATTTAGCAGAAAAAAAATTAGAATTACTTCATCCTAATATTAAAGCTATAAATTCTGATGAGAAAAAAATGCTTATGATTAATAATGAAGCATGGGTATCGGTTGTTTTTTCAGGTGATGCCTCAGCAATTATGGAAGAAAACAAAGATATGGTCTATGCAATTCCGAAAGAAGGGACTAACTTATGGTTTGATAATATGGTTATTCCTAATACTGTAAAAAATGAAGATGCCGCGTATAAATTTATTAACTTTATGTTACGTCCAGAAAACGCAGCACAAAACTCAGAATACATAGGCTATGCGACTCCTAATAGAAAAGCTAAAGAGTTACTTCCTGAGGAAACGATAAATGATAAACAATTTTATCCTGATTTGGATAGTTTAGGTAAGGCTGAAGTTTACGAAGCATTAGAGCCAAAACTTCATCAAATTTATAACGATTTATTTTTAAAATTTAAAATTAATACTAGAAAATAAGAAAAGAGAGATTACTATTTTTATGGTAATCTCTTTTTTACAGAAAACTTTTTGACAGTACTTAAATTGATGTTGTATAATGAGATTGTATTATGAGATTGTATTATGAAGTTTAATAAAAAAGGGAGAGATATTTATGAAGAAAAGTACTGCACTATTAATTACAATTTTACCAATTGAATTAATGACATTGTTGTTATTTTTTTTACCTGAAAGATATCTTGGAACTGGAACTATGGTGATAGTACTATATTTTGGGATAATAATGTTGGTTTTAGGAAAATATATAAAAAGAGGTGATAATGCTCACTTGATTAATGGCATAGATATTAGTTTTGAAGAAGCAAAATTACCAGAAAATATTGAGAAGTATTCTAAAGATAGTAAGATTGTAGGAAATATTTGTTTTGGAATGAGTAGTATATGTTTCCTTGTTGTAATAGTATACTTTATTGTAATTAATATTTAGTAATAAGTATAGTGAATAATTTTTCACTATGCTTTTTTTACTATAAGTAATATATAAAATGTGGTATAATTATATAGTTAAGTTTATATAGGAGGATTGTATGTTTCAGGCTTTATATAGAAAATATCGACCACAAACATTTAATGATATTGTAGGTCAAAATCATATAGTTTCAGTACTAAAAAATGCAATTGAAAAGAATCAAATTAGCCATGCGTACTTGTTTTATGGACCTAGAGGGACTGGTAAAACTTCGATTGCTAAAATATTTGCTAATGAAGTGAATAAAAATGAAGTCTATCAAAAAGAAAATGTAGATATAATAGAAATTGATGCTGCAAGTAACAATGGTGTTGATGAAGTTCGTGATATAAAAGAAGCAATCAAATTTTTACCAAGTGAAGGGAAGTATAAAGTTTATATAATTGATGAAGTTCATATGTTGACAACAGCGGCTTTTAATGCACTATTAAAAACATTAGAGGAACCACCAGCGCATGTTATTTTTATTTTGGCAACTACAGAGATTCATAAAATACCATCAACTATTCTTTCTCGTTGTCAACGATTTGAATTTAAAAACTTATCTCAACAACAACTTGTAGAAAGATTAAAATATATTTCGAAAACAGAAAATATAGATATTGAAGCTAAGGCGATAGAGAAAATTGCTACCCTTGCTAAAGGTGGTCTAAGGGATGCAATCAGTATATTAGATCAAGTATCAAATTATTCAGAAAAAATTACATTAAATAATATTTTAGAAGTAACATCGTCCATTGGAGAAAATGAGATATTAGAGTTTTATAAGAAACTTATTTTAGGAGATATAAATGGTTCTTTATTAATGTATAATAATTTTGTAGAACAGGCAAAGGATACAAAGTTATTGCTTAACGATTTAATAAACATTACTCGTGATGTTATAGTCTATAAAAACTTAAAAGATAGAGCATATACTGGTTATAACATTGAACAGCTTGATGATGCTATAGGAACTATATCATTTGATTACTTCTATGAAATTATAGAATACTTGTCTCAGACGGAGCAATATATTCGTTTTTCAATAGAGTATATGAGTTATATGCAAATTTGTATTGTGAAAATTTGTTCAAAAGAAAAAAATATACAACCAGAATGTCAAGAAGTATTTACAAGAGAAAGTTCTGCTTATAATACCCGAGTTCTTGAATTAGAAGAGAGAATTAAAATATTAGAAAATAAACTTGAACAATTTAACTCTAATATTAAAACTGATAAAACTAGCGAATCAAAATTAATAAGTCAAGGTCATATTGAAAACGAAAATGATAGTAAAAATATAACTTGGGATAATGATACTAAAGAAAATATTAAAGATGTAGTAATAAAAGATAAAAATAGAATTTTAGATTTATTATCTACTTCTAATGATACTTTTACTAATTATGCAGCAGGTGTTTTTAATAAGATAATAAGAGAAAGTTTAGGTGCTAACAATAGTGAAGTTACAACTATGAGAGAGTTATTCAAAACTTGTACTTTAGTCGCCTCATCAAAAGTGGGAGGATTATTAATCTCTACTGAAGCAGAAAGTATGATAAAAATGACACCAAACTCGAAATATAAACAATATTTAGAGACGTTATTTGCACGTTATATAGGGGTAGAATATAAGATATACGTACTTCAAGAACATCAGTATAAACTATTATTACAGGAAATAGAAGATATTGAAGATACGGTTGAAGAAAAATTGTTAACTGAGGAGATATCAGAAGAATCAAAACTAGAACAACTTTTTAAAGATATAATAATTGAGAATTGATAGCAAGTTAACTAAAGAAGTTACTATAGTTGCTATAAAAACAAGATATAAAATAAAGTATATAAATTATTTTAGTAAAAAATTTTTCATACAATCATAGTAAAAGATTTAAACATTATGACTAGGATGGAAATTATTGACAATAAACGTAAATTTAAATAGAATTATATTATAAAGATACTAGGAGGATAATAAAATGCGTGGAATGGGAAATATGCAGCAAATGATGAAAAAAATGCAAAAAATGCAAAAAGATATGATGGCTGCACAAGAAAGTCTTAAAGATCAAACTGTAGAAGGAACTGTATCTGGTGGTATGGTAACTGCAGTGGCTAACGGAGATGGAAAAATTTTAGATATTAAAATTAAAGAAGAAGTAGTCGATCCAGATGATATCGAAATGCTACAAGATATGGTCTTAACAGCAGTGAATGATGCGTTAGAAAAATCAAATAAACTTAAAGAAGATACAATGGGAAGATTTACTAACGGCTTAAATATTCCAGGTTTGTAAGATGAATTATCCTAAACCAATTTTAGATTTAATAGATAGTTATTCATTACTACCAGGTATTGGGAGAAAAACTGCAGTTCGCCTTGCTTTTCATACATTAAAAATGCACGATGATGACATTAAAAATTTTGCAGATTCTCTACAAGGATTAAAAGAAAAACTTACTAATTGCAAAATTTGTCATCGTCTTAGTGAAACACATGTTTGTGACATTTGTTCTGATAACAGTAGAGATAAGTCTACTATATGTGTGGTAGCCAATGATAATGACCTCGTTGCTATGGAGAATATGCAACAATATAGAGGACTTTATCATGTTTTAGATGGTCTTATATCGCCTATGGATGGTATCGGGCCAATGGATATTAATATCAAATCATTATTTGAAAGAGCACAAGATGCGGCAGTTAAAGAAATAATTTTGGCAACAAATTCTTCACCGGAAGGAGAAGGAACAGCAAGTTTTATTTCAAGATATTTAAAAAATACGGATATAAAAGTTACCAGAATTGCTCAAGGTATTTCATTTGGAAGTGATATTGAGTATGTAGATGAAGTTACATTATCGCGAGCGATATCGGGTAGAATAGAATTATAATTTAGGAGGCAATAAATAATATGTTACAACAATCAGTAAATGCTATTAAGGTATTAGGTGTTGATGCTATAAACAAGGCAAAATCAGGACATCCTGGAGTTGTTATGGGAGCTGCACCAATGGCTTATTCATTATTTACTAAACACCTTAGAGTAAATCCTAAAAAAACAGATTGGATAAATAGAGATAGGTTTGTTCTTTCTGCAGGTCATGGTTCAATGTTACTTTATTCTTTATTACATCTATCAGGATTTGAGGATGTATCTTTAGAAGAAATCAAAAACTTCAGACAATGGGGTTCTAAAACTCCCGGACATCCAGAATTTGGACATACAAAAGGTGTTGATGCAACTACTGGACCATTAGGACAAGGAATTTCTACAGCAGTAGGAATGGCTCTTGCGGAAAGATATTTAGCGGCCAAATATAATAAAAAAGGGTATGAGTTATTTGATCACTATACTTATGTAATTTGTGGTGATGGAGATATTATGGAAGGTGTTGCTTCTGAAGCATCAAGTTTTGCAGCAGTGCAAAAACTAAATAAACTTGTAGTTCTTTACGATTCGAATGATATTTGTTTAGATGGTGAAACAAAAGATGCTTTTAGTGAAAATGTTCGTGCTAGATATGATGCATATGGTTGGAATACTATATTAGTAGAAGATGGGGCTAATGTTGAAGCGATAAATGCAGCTATAGAAGAAGCTAAACAATCTGATAAACCTACATTAATTGAAGTTAAAACAATTATTGGAGCGGGATCTCCAAATAAACAAGGAACTAATGGTGTACACGGTGCGCCACTCGGAGAAGAAGAAACAACTCTATTTAGAAAAGAAATTGGTTGGAATTATGAACCGTTTGAAATTCCAGAAGAAGTATATGCAGACTTTAAAGTTAATGTTACAGATCGTGGGGAAACTGCGAATAATGAATGGGAAAAATTATATAATAAATATAAAGAAAAATTCCCAGAGTTAGCTGCTGAATTAGAAGAAGTACTATCAAGAGAAGATATTAAACATCTTTCTAAAGAAAGCTTCAGTTTTAAAAATGTCGGAGAAGCTCAAGCTACTCGTAATTCATCTCAAGATGCAATTAACAGTATTGCTAAAGTTTTACCAACATTCTTTGGAGGTTCAGCAGACCTTTCTCACTCTAACATGACATTTATTAAAGGTGAAGGTCTTCAAGATGATGCTCATCGTACTGAACGTAATATCCAATTTGGAGTTCGTGAATTTGCAATGGCGACAGTGCTTAACGGAATGATGTTACATGGCGGAGTGCGTGTATTTGGAGGAACATTCTTTGTATTTTCTGACTACTTAAAAGCTGCATTGAGATTATCAGCGTTACAAAACTTACCTGTAACATATGTATTTACTCATGACAGTATTGCTGTTGGTGAAGATGGTCCAACACACGAACCAATAGAACATCTTGCATCATTACGTACTATACCAAATACTTATGTATTCAGACCAGCAGATGCTACAGAGACTCAAGCAGCTTGGTATTTAGCACAAGATGTTAACGATAAACCAACATCGATAGTTCTTACACGTCAAAATTTACCAGTTTTAGAAAATTCATCATTTGAAAAAGTGGCTAAAGGTGCTTATGTTGTTTATGAAACTTCAAGTGATTTTGATACAATTTTAATCGCAACCGGTTCAGAAGTAGCATTGGCGATAAGTGTTGCTCAAGAATTAGAAAAAGAAGGCATGAAAGTTCGTGTTGTTAGTATGCCTTCTATTGAATTATTTGAAGAACAAACTAGCGAATATAAGGAAGCTTTATTACCACGCAGTATACGTCGTCGTGTGTCACTAGAAATGGGTAATACTGCTCTTTGGTACAAATATGTGGGGCTTGATGGTTTAGCAATTGGTATTGATAAGTTTGGAGCGTCAGCGCCAGCAAATAAAGTTATTAAAGAATATGGATTTAATGTTGAAAAAGTAGTAGTGAGAATAAAAAATGAGCTATAAAGAAATACAACCTGGTGATATAATTAAAGTTAAAATAACAGCAGTTAAACCGTATGGTGCATTTTTTGAAACACGAGACCGTCAAGTAGGTTTGATACATATTTCAGAGATAACAAATTGCTTTATTTTTGATATAGGAAGTTACATTAAACAAGATGAAGAATTAGAAGTAAAGGTATTATCGATAAAAGATAATAAAATAAATGCGACTCTTAACTTTAATCATAAAAAGACAACTAAGAAAGAAATTAACAGTTTAGACACGTTGAATTTCGAATATGGTTTTGATACTTTAAAACAAAATATGAAACTTTGGCAAAAGAAAGCGTTGTTAGAAATGAGAAATTCTAAGTAAAATCTATTGACATTTGTTTTAGAACTGTATATAATGTATCTAAATAATAAATGAAGTTTAGGAATTAGAAGTTAGTAATATTATATTTAGAGAGAGTCTAGTGGTGAAAAAGATTCATAATATAACTTTTATGCTACCTATATAGTGCTTCATCGGCAGTTAAGCCGTTATAAAAACTAATGAGGAGCATGGCTCAAATTAGGGTGGTAACACGATTATAGTCGTCCCTTGTGTAATATATTTACACAAGGGATTTTTTTTAATTGAAAGGAGAAAAAAATGAAACAATTAACATCAACACAAATTAGAAGAATGTATTTGGATTTCTTTGTAGAAAAAGGTCATAAGATTGAGCCTAGTGCTTCGTTAGTGCCAGTAGATGATCCATCTTTATTATGGATTAACTCGGGGGTAGCAACATTAAAAAAATATTTTGACGGACGTGAAATTCCAGAAAATCCTAGAATTACTAACTCACAAAAATCAATTCGTACAAATGATATAGAAAATGTTGGTAAGACTGCGCGTCACCATACATTTTTTGAAATGTTAGGAAATTTCTCTATTGGTGATTATTTTAAACCAGAAGCTATTGCATGGGCATGGGAATTTTTAACTTCTGAAAAATGGCTAGCTTTAGAAAAAGAAAAATTATCAGTAACTATTCACCCAGAAGATACAGAAGCATATGATATTTGGAAAAATGTCATCGGGCTTCCGGAAGACAGAATTATTCGTATTGAAGGAAACTTTTGGGATATAGGAGAAGGACCATCAGGACCAAATACTGAAATTTTCTATGATCGCGGGCCAGAAGCTGATACTTGGTCTCCAAAAGAAGAAATGTATCCTGGTGGAGAAAATGATCGTTATCTTGAAGTTTGGAACGTTGTATTTAGTCAATATAATCATAATGCAGATGGAACATATACAGAACTTCCTGCAAAAAATATAGATACAGGAATGGGACTTGAGCGTATAGTTTCAGTTCTTCAAGATGTGCCTACTAACTTTGATACAGATTTATTTATTCCAATTATTAGAGAAATTGAAAAATTATCTGGAGCAAAATATGGTGTTAGCAAAGAACAAGATGTAGCGTTTAAAGTTATCGCAGACCATATACGAACAGTAGCATTTGCAATTGCAGACGGAGCTCTTCCATCAAATGAAGGTCGTGGTTATATACTTCGTCGTTTATTACGTCGTGCAGTACGATTTGCAAAAATTTTAGGGTTAAACAGTTCATTTATGTATAAACTTACTGACATAGTAGCTGAAATTATGATTGATTACTACCCAAATGTTAAGGAAAGTGTAAGCTTTGTTAAAGATGTGATTCTTAAAGAAGAGGACAGATTCCATGAAACACTTCATGAAGGAGAAGCAATCTTAACTAATATTGCGAACGAAGTAAAAGATACAACAAAAGTTATCTCCGGGGAAGATGCATTCAAACTGTATGATACATTTGGATTCCCAATTGAATTGACAGAAGAGTATGCTGAAGAATTGGGGTTAACAGTTGATATTGATAGTTTCAATGAAGAAATGGAAAAACAAAAAGAACGTGCTCGTGCATCTCGTCATGATGATTCATCAATGCAAGTTCAGTCAGATTTATACAATAGAATTATAGGAGACAGCGAATTTGTTGGTTATACACAATTAATAGAAAAATCATCAAAACTACTTGCAATTGTAGATAAAGAGGATAATCTATTAGATAAGTATACAGGAGCAGATGTAGTGAAAGTTGTCTTTGAAAGAACACCATTTTATGCTGAAAGTGGTGGGCAAGTAGCGGACCGCGGAGAGATTATAGCACTAGGCTTCAAAGGAGAAGTTCTAGATGTTAAAAAACTTCCTGATAAACGCCATATTCACTTTGTAAAAGTCGTTGAAGGAGAACTTCTTGTAGGAAATGAATATGAACTTGTAGTTAATAGAAATTATAGATTAAATATTGAGAAAAATCATACTGCAACTCACTTATTAAACGAGGCTCTTCGTCAACAAGTAGGAACGCATATTAAACAAGCAGGTTCATTAGTAACTGATGACAAATTACGATTTGATATTACACACTTTGCACCATTAACTAAAGAAGAAATCGAAAGAGTTGAACAAGAAGTTAATGAACAAATTTGGAATGCTTTAGAAATTAAAACAGAAGAAATGCCTATAGCTGAAGCTAGAAAACTTGGTGCTCAAGCATTATTTGGTGAAAAATACGGTGATGTAGTACGTGTTGTTTCTATAGGAGATTATTCTATAGAATTATGCGGTGGAACACATAATGCAAATAGTAGTGAGGTTGGAATTTTCAAGATAGTTTCTGAATCAGGTGTTGCTGCTGGAGTCCGTAGAATTGAAGCTTTAACAGGGAAAGCTGCTTATGAATATTTAAGAAAACAAGAAGAAACTCTGCGTTCTGTAGAAAAATTAACAAAAGCAAACTCTACTAATGTTATTGAAAAAGTTTCTAGTTTACAAGTAGAAATTAAAAAATTAACTAAAGAAAAAGAAATTCTTCAACAAAAAATTGCTAATGCTGAATTAAACAATTTAGTTAATGATATCAAAGAGGTAAATGGTGTTAGTGTTTTAACAAGTGTTGTAGAATCAGAAAATATGAATCACTTAAAACAACTTGTAGATAATGCTAAATCGAAACTAGAAAATTATGTTATTGCTTTTGCATCTATTAATGAAGATAAAGTTAATTTTGTTGTAGCAGTTGATAAAACTATTACAGATAAATATAATGCAGGAAAACTTGTTAATGTGCTTGCAACAGTGTGTGATGGGCGTGGCGGAGGACGTCCTGATATGGCTCAAGCAGGTGCTAAAAATAAAGAAAACATAAATAAAGCATTTGAAGAATTGTTAGCTAATATTTAATTTTTAGGTAGTTTCTAAGATAAAATTTAAGGGAAGTAAGATAATAAATTTACGTTATCTTACTCCCTTTTTTTGATCGAATATGGTATAATAATAGGGATATAATCATTTTATGTTAAACAGAGAGTTTTACATAAAATAAACTTAGGAGGAATAAGGAAATGGAAAATAAAAAATTAGGAAAAGTAGAAATAAATCCAAGTGCATTAAGTGTTATTGCAAATATTGCAGCAACAGAAGTAGAAGGAGTATCAAAATTATTAGGTAAAAAAGTTTATTCACGTGGAGTAGAATTAGAATTTGTAGATAATGAATTAATTATAGACGTTTATTGTAATATGAAATCAGGTTATGGTGTAGCGAAAACAGCTCGTAAAATTCAAGAGAATGTAAAAAATTCTATTTTCAACATGACTGAAATTACTACGAAAAGTGTCAATGTTAATGTATTAGGAATAGATTTTTAATTAGGAGGCTTTAATGAAAAGTAGACACGAATTAAGAGAAGCTGTATTTAAGATCTTATTCCAAATAGAAAACACGGAGTTAGACTATAAGGAACTTTTAGAACTAGAACAAGAAGAGATAGCTAATAGTAGCTATGTTAATAATACTCTAACTGAAATTATTGATAAACTTGAGGAAATTGATAATGTAATTAGTAATAATTTGAAAGATTGGAAACTTGAACGTCTTTCTAAAATGGATAGACAGATATTACGTATTTCAGCATATGAAATATTACATAGTGATATTCCATATAAGGTTTCTGTCAATGAGGCGGTGGAGTTATCTAAAAAGTACAGTGAAAAGGACGAGAGCTATAAATTTATCAATGGTGTTTTAAAAGGTATAGTAGAAACTTCAACAAAATAAGAGGTAAAACCTAGTGGAAGAAAGAACATATTTAACTGTAACAGCCTTAAATAAATATATAGAAAAAAAATTTTTGCTAGATCCATACTTAAGTGAAATATATATAAAAGGTGAAATTTCAAATTTGAAACTACACAATAATAACAATATGTATTTTTCTATAAAAGATGAGAATACAAGAATAAATGCTGTGTGGTTTGGGGCTAAAAATCTTGAATTTAAAGACGGCGATACAGTTTTAATAAAATCAAAAGTTAATTTTTATTATCCGAGAGGAGAGTATAATCTTCTTGTAATGGATATAAGAAAAGATCGTATAGGCGAACTGTATCAAAAGTTTTTAGAACTAAAAGAAAAGCTTGAGAAAGAGGGGTTATTTGCACCACAGTACAAAAAATCAATTCCCAAATTTAGCCAAAATATCGGAGTGATAACAGCCCAAACTGGTGCTGCTATTCAAGATATAACAAGGACTATTCAACGTCGTTTTCCTATCGCTAACATAAATGTTTATTCTACACTTGTACAAGGTGAGGCATCAGTTCAAGATATTGTAAAAAATATTAAGTTGGCCGATGAGGATAATAATGATGTAATTATTTTGGGTCGTGGAGGTGGTACAATTGAAGATTTGTGGAGTTTTAATACAGAAGAAGTAATTCGAGCAATTTTTAATTGTAAGACTCCGATAGTAACGGGAATAGGACATGAAACAGATACAACTTTAGCTGATTTCGTATCAGATAAGAGGGCCTCTACACCTACAGCAGCAGCAGAGCTCGTAACACCAAATATTGAGGATATAAAAAACAGATTAAATTTTAATAAAGATAAATTATATAATAGAATAAATTTTATTATACAAGGTTATAAAAATAGAGTGCAAAATAGTATAGAGAATCCATATTTTAAAAATTATGATAATATTTATATTGAATATAGAAAAAAAATATTATTGTTTGAGCGAGATTTATCAAGAGTAATTGAAAGTAACTTAAGAGATAAGAAACTTAACTTATCATATACTTGTGAAAAAATAAAAAATATAGATGTTTTGGTAAAGCATAAAGAGAAATTTTCTAGAAAAGTGGAACGTTTAGAAGCAAATTCTCCTCTTAACATCTTGAGAAAGGGTTATTCTATTACGTTTTCAGATAATAAAAAAATAGTGTCAATACATGAGGTTAATAGAAAAGATAATTTATCGATTCGATTAATAGATGGAATAGTTGAATGTGAAGTGACTGACATTATAGAAGAAGGAGTAAAATAATGGCTAAAGAGAATTTCGAAACTAATTTAATAAATTTAGAAAAAATAGTTCTAGAATTAGAAGAAGGGAATTTATCTTTAGAGGATTCTCTTAATCGTTATAAAGAAGGTATAGAACTAATCAAAAACTGTAACATTATTATAGAAAATGCAGAGAAGGAAGTAACAAAATTAGCTAAGGATTTCAAAAAAGATGAATAAATTTCAAGTTTTTATAGATGAAAATAAAGATATACTAAACGATTTTGCAAAGAAGTATATAGAAAAAACAGATATGCCAGAATTGTTAAAAAAATCTATTTCTTATTCTTTAGTTAATGATGGTAAGAAAATTCGTCCATTATCATTTTTATATTTATTAAAATATTATGGAGAGGATTTTGCTGAATACTTTGATGTGGCATTAGCAATTGAATTAGTTCATACATATTCATTGGTTCATGATGACCTTCCAGAAATGGATAACGATGATTATCGTTGGGGAAAATTAACTAATCATAAAGTCTTTGGACAAGATGTTGCGGTACTTACAGGAGATGCTATGTTAACCTTGGCGTTTGAAGTATTAAGCAATTCTAATATTAAACCAGATTTAAAAGTAAAATTAATTTCTCAATTTGCTAATTATTCTGGGGCAATGGGAATGATTGCAGGACAAATTTACGATATTAAGCAAAAAGAGTATGAGGTTAATGCAGACTATCTTCGTAGAATGCATAGTTTAAAAACAGGAAAACTAATAGAATTACCTCTTGATTTTGCATGTCAAATTGCAGGTAAAGTAGAAGAATTAAGTGATATAAATTCTTTTGGTAAAGAATTAGGAATAGCATATCAAATTAAAGATGATATTCTTGATTATTATGGAGATTTTGAAAATATCGGTAAGTTACCGAGTGATGAGGATATGATAACTTATCTTAGTTTTTATGGTATTGAACAATGCGAAGAGTTATTAGAGAAACATACTACATCAGCCATAGAAATAGCGAGAAAATTAAAAAATTTTGAATTAGAAGATTTTTCTAATTATTTATTAAAAAGAAATAAATAAGAAAAAATGATTAGTAATCAATAAAGCGATTGCTAATCATTTTATTTTGTATTATATATTATAAAGATTAGTTTATAGTATAGATATAAAAAACCACGATAGTTTAGGGGTAAACTTCGTGGTGCTATACAGTTTTAAATATTAAAACCTAGAGAAAGAGGGCATTAATTAGTTATAATATATTATGATACAAATGCAGCTTACTGGCACAAACATGAGGATTACTTTATTAAAAGTAGTTTGTACTGCAATGTATAATTCAAAACTGTATTATTTCTTAACTAAGTTAAGAATAAATTTAGCCCAACTCTGAATATTATTCAAAGTTCTCTATAAAGTGCAAATCACTTTACATAATCATTATACTAAATAAAGGACTATATTTAAAGTATTTGTGTAAATTTTATATATAAAATTTTAGAATAAAAATTATAACGTAGAGTATTTTAAAAAAGTATAATAGATGATAAAATAGTTTTAGAGTAACATAATTAACATGAAAAAGAGGTGTTTAAAATGGACATTTTAGTTGCTATTAATGAGTTTAAAGGATCTCTTTCTTCTGAAGAACTCAGGGAGATTGTTACTAAAAAGATTTGCGAGATTATACCTAGTGTTAATGTTAGTAGCCAAGTTATAGCAGATGGTGGAGATGGCTTTTTAGCACTATTTAAAGACTTTACTAAAGAAAGTTTTATCACAGTTAATGCTTTAGGAAAAGAAATAAGAGCGGAGTATTTAATTAACAATTACAGAAAAGAAGCAGTAATAGAAGTAGCAGAAATAATAGGATTAAAACATTTAACTGACGAAGAAAAAGATCCATATAAAACAACGACTGCTGGATTAGGAAAACTTATAAAATATTTATTAAAACAAGGGATAAAGCATTATATAATAGGATTAGGTGGATCAGCAACTAATGACTGCGGAATAGGAATGTTAACCGAACTTGGTTATAAATTTACTGATGAAAAAGGAAAACGCTGTAAACACGGAATCAGTGATTTGAAGAGAATAGTAAGCGTTGAAGAGGATATTAATAATGAATTGAAAGAAGCTAGCTTCACCATAATATGTGATGTCACTAATCCCTTACATGGTAAAAAGGGAGCTACCTATGTTTATTCTAAACAAAAAGGATTAAAAGATAATGAATTTGAAATTGTAGATAATTATGTGAAGAATTTTTCAAATATAATTAAGGAAAAATATTCTAAAGACTTGTCTCATATAGCAGGAAGTGGTGCTGCGGGAGGGTTAGGATATGCTTTTCTCATGTTTACTAATTCTAACCTAAAAAAGGGTTCTAATTTTATGATAGATTATCTTAATCTAGAAAAGAAAATATCGGAAGTTGATATTCTTATTACAGGTGAAGGTAAGTTAGACAGACAAAGTTTTATGGGAAAAGCACCTATTGAACTTGCAAAAATTGCAAAAAAATATAATAAAAAAGTAATTTTTTTAGCTGGAAGTATTAGAGATGATGAAATAGATTTACTAAGCGATGAAGAAAAAACTATTATTGATGCATCATTTTCTATACAAAGGGGTATTTGTACACTAGAAAAAGCAATGATAAAAGAGAATGCAGCAAAAAATGTAGAAAGGACTATGGAGCAGCTTTGTGCTTTATTAGGGTTTATTCATGAAAAAACAAAATAATATTTTAATGGGAATTTTTTGCATTATAATGGCAGGGTTTGGATTTTCACTTATGTCTTTATTTGTAAAACTTTCAGGAGATTTACCCTCTATGCAGAAGGGAATATTCAGAAATATTATAGCAGCTATTATATCTGCAATTCCGTTATTTAAACATCGTTTTAATATAACTACGCCAAAGTGCAAAGAAGAATGGGCTGTTTTAGTAGGACGCTCTATGTTTGGAACTATAGGTTTAGTCTTGAATTTCTATGCAATTACCCATATAAGCTTAGCGGATTCTTCAATAATTCAAAAGTTATCTCCTTTTGTAATTCTAATCTTATCTTATATATTTTTTAAAGAAAAAATGACGAGTTTTCAGATAGGAGCGGTAATAGTAGCTTTTTTGGGAGTAATGTTGGTTATAAAACCTAGTGGAAGTGGCCTAATAAGCACAGGGGCACTAGCTGCATTAGTTGGGGCTCTTTTTGCTGGTATGGCATATACTTGTGTAAGATACTTAGGAACACATAACATCTCTGGAGAATTTATTATATTCTTTTTTTCATTAACATCAACATTAATGTTATTACCATATTTAATTTTTGATTATCATGCAATGACACTTTATCAGTTCTCAATGTTGATTTTAGCTGGTGCAAGTGCATCTATTGGACAGTACGGAATTACTTTTGCTTATAGATATGCGGCAGCAAAAAATATAGCAGCTTTTGATTATTCACAAGTTGTATTTTCAGGTATTTTAGGATTTATTGTTTTAGGAGAAATACCTGATCTTCAGAGTTTTATAGGTTATATTGTTGTTATTAGTGTAGGCATAGTTTTAGTTTTAAGATCGAAATAGAAAGGTAACATATGTATGAAGAAAGACAATATTATTATTAGTATAATTTGTGGAATAGTTTTATTATCGATTATTTTATTTTTTTATCATAATTATAAAAACTTTTTTCAGTATGATAATAATGCTGAGACAAATGAAAGTTTAGTCAAAAAAGATATGGAAAAAATAAAAGTGAGAGACGGAATAAGAGGACCACAACACCCAACGCCATTTATTGTAAAAAATGAAGAGGTTAATCAAAATCTTTTTGAAAATACGCATTATAACTTATTGGGGCAACTTATATATTTACAAAGAGACCAATTGCCTGATGCCGAAAAAAAATTATATGCTAATAACAAAGATACCAAAGAATATATATTAGGATATTTAAATGGTCAGCAGGGGACTCCTTTTGAATATGGAGAAACTGTTGAACTGAAAAGAAAATATCCATATTATGTACAATGGGATAGACGTTGGGCATATGATGCTTTGGGCGGAACTAATGTTGCTATAGGAGGATGTGGACCCACAGTAGTTGCTATGGCATTAAGCGGTATGTTAAAAGATGAAACTATTACACCAAAACAAATTTCAGAAATAGAAAATACAAACGGATACTTTACATCATTAGGCACAAAATGGAGTTTCTTTGATTTTATAGCAGACAAGTATAATTTAAAATCAATAAAACTATCATTATCAAAAGCGTCAATTAATGAGGCTATTGATAGAGGTAATCCGATAATTGCATCTGTTCATCCTGGAAAATTTACTACTGTTGGACATATCATTTTAATAGTTGGTAAAAATAACAGTGGAAATTATATAATAAATGATCCTAATAGCTATAATCGTACACTAAAGGTGTGGTCATATGATGAATTAAAAACAGAAATAATAGCGATGTGGGAGTTTTCTAAATAACAAGAGTTTTAAGTAGTAAATTCATGTAAAATATAATGCGTTATATTAAAAAAAAGAGTCTATTTAGTTGTGAATTTCTATTTGAAAAAGGATACAATTGAACTAAACCAATAATTTGATAATTAATACAAAAAAGATTATAATAAAACATGTTAATATAGAGTAACAATTTAAAATTTTAATTAAAAATTTTATCTGTTAACTAAACTTTATAGAATATGGAGGAATAAATATGTCAGTTCTTGATATTAGAGATTTACAAGTATCAATAAATGAAAAGAATATACTAAAAGGATTAAACTTAGAAATTAAATCCGGAGAAATCCACGCGGTTATGGGACCGAATGGAGCTGGAAAATCAACGTTAGCATCTGCAATAATGGGGCACCCTAAGTATGAAGTAGATGGTGGAAGTATTTTACTAGATGGGGAAGAAGTTCTTGAGATGGAAGTTGATGAAAGAGCACGCGCAGGTCTTTTCTTAGCAATGCAGTACCCATCAGAAGTGCCGGGAGTACCAACCTCTGAATTTATTAAATCAGCTATTAATGCACAACGTGATGAAAATATGCCATTGATGAAATATATTAAAAAATTAGATCAAACAATGGAATTTTTAGAAATGGATTTAAAAATGTCTCAACGTTATGTTAATGATGGTTTTTCTGGTGGAGAGAAAAAACGTAATGAGATCTTACAAATGATGATGATAGAACCAAAATTTGCAATTTTAGATGAAATTGATTCTGGATTAGATATTGATGCTTTGAAAATAGTTTCTAAAGGTGTTAATAAAATGCGTGGAGAAGATTTTGGTTGTCTAATTATTACTCACTATCAACGATTATTAGATTATATTGAACCGGATTTTGTTCATGTACTAATGGATGGCAAAATTGTAAAAACAGGTGGACCTGAGCTTGCACTTCGCTTAGAAAAAGAAGGATATGATTGGTTAAAAGAAGAGGTCAAGTAATATGGAAAATAACAAATTAAAACTTAGTATAAAAACTTTGCAAAATATTTTTTCTAATACAGAAGAACCAACTTGGTTTTTAAACACTAGAAAATTAGCGTTATACAGAAGTTATACATTACCATTTCCTAAATTAGAGTCTATGAATTTAGATAACTGGAATTTATTTAATATAGATTTTTCTACATTACGTCTAGAAGAGATGAATACACTTGATATTTCTAATTATGGTCTTGAACAAGATGATTTTGCAATAGTTCAAAAAAACAATACAGTAGTTCATGTTAGTATTCCAGAAAAATATAGAGATAAAGTAATTATTAAAGATATTTTTTCTGCAATGAATGATGATCGTATAAAAGATAGCTTTATGAGTGTGGTAGATTATGCTGAAAACAAAGTAACAGCTGTTCATTATACATTATTGAACGCGGGATTATTTATTGATGTAAAGGAAAATATTGTTATTGAAGAACCACTTCAATATATTGTGATTTCTGACAAAGAACAAAGTTTATTTAATCATGTTACAATTAATGTAGGAGAAAATTCAACATTCAATTTTATTGAAAATTATATTAATACTACAAAAGAGGATAAAGCACCGTTTAGCTTTGTAGCAGAAGTTGTAACACATGAAGGAGCTAAAATAAACTACAGTTCTATTACAAATCAACCTAGAGAAAAACGTGGCACTATTTTACGACGAGGATTAACATTTAAAAATTCTTTAATTAATTGGAATGTGGCTGCAATGGATGAAGCTGATGTTTATCATGATAACACTACGAACATTTTAGGGGATGGTTCAGAAGCTAATCTTAAAATTGTGACATTAGGTGTAAAAGAGCAAAAAACTTACTTCAATAGTGAGGTAGTTAACCAAGGTTTAAGTTCTAAAGGCGATATTCTTCAACACGGTGTGCTTTTAGATAAATCACATATTGTTTTCAATGGTGTAGGTTTTATTGTAAAAGGAGCAACTGGCTCTAATGCATATCAAAGTTCTAGAATGTTAACTTTATCATCTGATGCGAAAGCCGATGCTAATCCAATGTTATTAATTGATGAAAATGACGTTATGGCCGGTCATGGAGCATCATTAGGGCGTATTGATGAAGAACAATTATACTATTTACAAAGTCGAGGTTTAACAAGAAAAGAATCTAGTAGATTACTAGTACATGGTTTTTTATCGCCTGTTATTGCTGAATTAACAGTCGATAAGATTAAAGACTTGGTTACTGTATTAATAGATCAAAAAATCAATAATAACGAGAGTGAATAAAATGAAAAATTTATCTAGTTATAGGGAAGATTTTCCTATATTGAAGAGAAAAATTCGTAATAACAATTTAGTATTTTTGGATAACAGTGCTACGACACAAAAACCTATCCAAGTAATTGATGCAATTAGTGATTATTATAAAAACTATAATTCGAATATCCATCGTTCTGTCTATACTTTAGGAGATGAATCTGAAAAAATATATGAAGAATCTAAAGAGTTAGTTAAAAACTTTATAAATGCTCAGAGTTATGAAGAGATAATTTATACAAGTGGGACCACAGAAAGTATAAATTTTATTGTACGTATGTTAGAACAAGATATAAATGAAGGCGATGAAGTTATATTAACATATATGGAACATCATGCAAATATTATTCCTTGGCAACAATTGGCTCTTCGTAAAAATTTGACTTTAAAATATTTAAAGTTTGATAAAGAAGGGAAAATTAACTTAAAACAGTTAGAAGAATATATTACTGAAAAAACAAAAGTAGTTTCGATTTGCCATGCATCAAATGTACTAGGCACTATTAATCCAGTATATAAAATTGGAGATTTACTGAAAGATAAAAATATTTATTTTGTAGTAGACGCTGCCCAATCAGTACCACACTTGAAGATTGATGTATCTGAAATGAATTGTGATTTTCTTGCTTTTAGTGCTCATAAAATGTGTGGGCCTACGGGAATTGGAGTTCTTTATGGTAAAAAATCTTTACTAAAAAAATTCAATCCTGTAGAGTTTGGTGGGGGAATGATAGGCATTGTTGATGAAACTTCAGCTACTTGGGCTCAGCTTCCTGATAAATTTGAAGCAGGTACGCCTCTTTTAGCGCAAGCTGCAGGTTTAAGTGCCACAATTAAATATCTAGAAGCTGTAGGTTTAGATAATATTGAAGAATATACAAAAGAGTTAACAGAATATATGTATTCTGAATTATCTAAAATTGAGAATATAGAAATTTATGGTCCAAAAAATGTAAAAGATAGAGTGTCACTAGTATCCTTTAATTTATCAGGTGTTCATCCCCACGATCTTACAAGTTTTTTAGATGAGAAAGGAATTTGTATTCGTGCAGGACATCAATGCACTCAGCCTTTACTAGGAAAATTAGAAGTGTATTCAGTTGCACGTGCTAGTTTATATTTCTATAATACACGTGAAGAAGTTGATTTCTTTATTCAAACTCTAAAAGAAACAAAGGAGTTTTTTGAAAATGAGTTTTAGTAATTTAAAGGATTTATATAAACAAGTAATAATGGATCATAGTAAACATCCGCGTAATAATGGGGAATTAAGTGACAGTTATAAACTAGAAATGTTAAATCCTTCTTGTGGCGATAAAATTACTGTGAGTATGAAAATAGAAAATAATATCATTACAGATATTAAATTTACAGGCACAGGATGCTCAATATCATTAGCTTCCGCTTCTATGTTGACAGAAGAATTAAAAGGTTTATCAGTGCAAAAAGCAAATGAAAAAATTCATGATTTTCTAAATATGATTATGGGAACTGAATTCAATGAAGAAAATCTAGAAGATAGTATTGCTCTGCAAAATATATCGCAACTTCCAGCTAGGGTAAAGTGTGCTACGTTAGCATGGAAGATTACAGAAAAAATATTAGAAGATAATAAAAAATAGAAAAAGGAGTGATAGGATTGAATAAAAATGAAGAAATGTTTACCGAGTATCAGTATGGATTTCACGATAGAGATGTTTCGATATTCAAAACAGAAAAGGGACTTACAAAAGAGATAGTAGAAACTATTTCTAAAAGAAAACAAGAACCACAATGGATGTTAGAATTTCGTCTTAACGCTTTAAAAGAATTTTATAGAATGCCGATGCCAACTTGGGGTGGAGACTTATCAGAAATAGATTTTGAAGATTTGACATATTATGTAAAACCCTCAGAAAAGACAGAGCGTTCTTGGGATGAAGTTCCAGAAGAAATCAAAAATACTTTTGAAAAACTTGGTATTCCAGAAGCTGAACAAAAATACTTGGCAGGAGTATCTGCTCAATATGAATCTGAAGTTGTTTATCATAATATGCATAAGCAATTTGAAGAACAGGGTATTATTTTTGAAGATACAGATACAGCACTTAAAAATCATGAAGAAATTTTTAAACAATATTTTTCAAAAGCGGTTGATTTTAATGACAACAAATTTGCAGCTCTAAATTCTGCAGTTTGGTCAGGTGGTTCATTTATCTATTGCCCTAAAAATGTATCGATAGAAGCACCTCTTCAAGCATATTTCAGGATTAATAGTGAAAAAATGGGACAATTTGAGCGTACATTAATTATCATAGAAGAAAATTCTTCTCTTCATTATGTAGAAGGATGTACAGCTCCTACATATTCTGCAAGTTCACTACATGCTGCTGTAGTAGAAATTTTTATTAAAGAAAATGCTCGCTTTAGATATACAACTATTCAAAACTGGTCAACTAATGTTTATAATTTAGTTACAAAACGTGCAATTGTTGAAAAAAATGGAACAATGGAGTGGGTTGATGGAAACCTAGGTTCTAAACTCACTATGAAATATCCAGCATGTGTATTAGTAGGTGAGGGCGCAAGCGGAAGTACATTGTCTATTGCAATGGCAAGTGAAGGACAAGTTCTTGATGCAGGTTCAAAAATGATTCATTTAGCCCCACGTACATCTTCGACAGTTGTTTCAAAATCTATGTCACGTCGTGGTGGTAAAGTCAACTATCGCGGATGGATTCACTTTGGAAAAGATTCTGAGGGCTCTCGTTCTAATATAGAATGTGATACATTAATTTTGGATGAATATTCAACCTCTGATACGATACCGTATAATATAATTAAGAACTCTAATGTTTCACTAGAACACGAAGCCAAAGTGTCTAAAGTTTCTGAAGAGCAACTATTTTATTTAATGAGTAGAGGACTTGATGAAGGACAAGCTACTGAAATGATTGTTATGGGATTCATTGAACCATTTACAAAAGAACTTCCAATGGAATATGCTGTTGAATTAAACAGATTAATTTCATTTGAAATGGAAGGATCAATAGGATAAAATAAGTTAAGAATTTTTATAAATACTATAAAGAGAGTAATATTTTAAAAATCAATAACTAGAATAAAGTAAACGTATTCCAGTTATTGATTTTTTATTGTTTAATTTAATAAAAAGTCTTGTAATTGTATGTAATTAATGAGATAATAATAAATATAATGTAAAAAAGTAAGAGGAGATATATACTTATGACAAAGATACTTGCTATTAATTCAGGAAGTTCATCATTAAAATTTCAATTATTCGAAATGCCTGAAGAAAAGGTTATTACTAAAGGATTAGTTGAAAGAATAGGAATTGAAAATAGTATGTTTACTATTGAATACAATGGTGAAAAAATTAAAGAAACACTAGATATTCCTAATCATGATGTAGCAATAGAAATGTTACTTGAAAAATTAACTAAACTAGGAATAGTTAATGATGTTAAAGAAATTGAAGGAGTTGGACATCGTGTAGTTCATGGTGGGGAATTTTATGATTCATCAGTATTAGTTACAGATGAAGAATTGGCAAAAGTTGATTCTATAGAGGATTTAGCGCCATTACATAATCCAGCTAATATAAAAGGAGCACGTTCATTCCAAAAAGAACTACCAGGAGTACCTAACGTATTAACATTTGATACAGCATTCCACCAAAGTATGCCAAAAGCAACATATATGTATGCAGTTCCTCGTGAATTTTACGAAAAATACGGTGTTCGTAAATATGGTGCACACGGAACAAGCCACAGATACGTTAGTGAGAAGGTGGCGGAATTATTAGGAAAAGACCCTAAAGAACTTAAAACTATCTCATGCCATATCGGTAATGGAGCTTCAATATGTGCTGTTAAATATGGAAAATCATTTGATACATCAATGGGATTCACACCTCTTTCAGGGCTTGTAATGGGAACTAGAACAGGGGATATTGATCCAGCAACTATACCATATATTGCTAAAAAAACGGGATTATCTTTAGAAGAAATCGTTCGTATTTTCAACTTTGAATCAGGACTTAAAGGTATTTCAGCTTTATCATCCGATTTACGTGATATAGAAGATGTAAGAGATACAAATCCATACGCAGCAGAAGCTGTTGAGGTTTATATTAATAGAATTAAAGAATATATCGGAGCTTATGCAGCAGCAATGAATGGAGTAGATGCCATTGTATTCACAGCAGGTGTTGGAGAAAATGCAACGTGGGTACGTGAAGAAGTATTAGAAGGTCTAACATTCTTAGGAGTAGAAGTAGATAAAGAGAAAAACAACGTTCGAGGCAAAGTTGCAGAAATTTCTACAGAAAATTCTAAAGTAAAAGCATTTGTTATTCCGACTGATGAAGAAGTTATGATCGCTCGCGATACATATAACTTATCTAAATAAATTTTAAAATGATAAGGCTGGGGGATTTTCTCCAGCCTTTTTAAATTAAGAAAGGATAGTATGCAAAATATATTTGAACAAAAATTTGGTAAAGCTATAGATATTTTAAAAATAATTGAAAAAAATGGCTATGAAGCATATTTCGTAGGTGGATGTGTTAGAGATTATTTACTGGATGTAGACTTTTCAGATATAGATGTAACTACCAATGCATTACCCGAACAGGTAAAAGAAATATTTGGGAAAACTATTGATACAGGCTTGCAACATGGGACTGTTACAGTAATATTCAAAGGAGAAGCTTATGAAATTACTACGTTCAGGACTGAATCTGATTATAGTAATCATCGTGCGCCGGATAAAGTAGAATTTGTGAGAAATCTAAAAGAAGATTTAGATAGAAGAGATTTCACCATAAATGCTATGGCAATGGATTCTAGAGGGGGAATATATGATTTTCACAATGGTGTAACTGATTTGAAGAATGGAGTAATTAGAACGGTAAATAACCCAAGTGAGAGATTCTATGAAGATGCGCTTCGTATGTTGCGCGCATTTCGGTTTTCATCGAAACTAAATTTTGAAATAGAAGAAAGTACTTTTTTTGCTATTAAAAAAAATGCAAAGTTAATTGAATTTGTATCAGTAGAGAGAATAGTAAGTGAATTTAAAAAGTTATTAGCTGGTGTGGGATGTAAAAATTCTTTAGAAAAATTGATTTCAAGTGAAATACATAAGTACATACCTTTTTTAAAATATATAAAAACTTATCAAGATTTATCTCCTTATACTTTTACTCAGAGTTTATATTATTTATCTTATTTTAATAATATTGATTCAGTTGAGCTGAAAAAACTGAAATTATCAAATATTGAAATAAAAAAAATTAAAAAATATGAAAATATAAAAGATGCTTTAGATAGTAATACGCCTTTAGAACTTATTTTGTATAAACATGAAAAAGAAGATGTTCAATTTGTTTCAGAATTATTTAAATATTATACAACAGAATATATAGTTAATATTAGATTGAAAATACATTCTTTTTATGATGTTGAAATAACTTCAAAAGAGATTATAGATACAATTAATTTAAAACCAGGACCATGGATTAAAGATATAATTAGTCAAATAGAAAAAAATATACTTTTAAACAAGCTGAATAATAGAAAAGAAGAAATTATAGATTTTCTTTTAAAAATAAAGTGATAATAAATAATTAGCAAGAGAGTGTGGTGAGAGAATTGAAAGGAAAATACTTTTGTATTGTAGATATAGAGCTTACTGAAGAAAAGGAGATTATTCAGTTTGCTGCAAAAAAGATAGATTTTAATTTTAGAGTTATTAATAGTATAAATTATTACATAAAACCTATTCAAAGTGATATAACTAGTTTTGTAACTGATTTAACAGGAATAACAAATGAAATATTAAGGGATAAACCTAGTTTTAGAAAAGTTTCAAAAGTATTATATGAATATATAAAAGATGGTATTTTAGTATGTCACGGACTACAATCAGATTATTTAATACTAAAAAAACATTTTCAAGATATAGGTATTGAATATTCTCCTTCAATGTCTTTGGATACTGTAGAATTAGCTAGATTATTTTTACCAACACAATCAAGCTATAGATTATCAGATTTAGCCGCTTCTCTTAACATTTATTCTAGCGATAATTATCACAATGCAGTTATTGATGTAAAAGCTACCGCTAAATTATTAGAAACAATAGCTTTAAAAATACCATTGATTCAGAAAGAAAACTATAATAAAATTTGTAAATTGTTAAAAAAAATAGATAGCAATATAGCTTTATTTTTTGAATATTATAGGAATAACACTTTAACTTCAGATATTATCAATAACAATGCAAACTATATAGTTTATGATGGGGTTAAATTTAAAAAACTTGGATTAGTAAATAAAGAAAACGAAACTAAGTGTAAAATATTGTTTTCTTCAATTGATGTTAATGATTATATCAGCAAGTTTAATGTAATCGATTATACAGTTCTAAAGAAAAAGAGTGATTATGTATCCTTAGATATTTTTTCTTTACTTTCTAAAAAAAATGATTTAAATCTATATAAGTTACTTGTGAAATTGTATATATGGATATTAGAAACTACTAATGGAGATTTATCAGAGTTAAATTTGCTTTACCTGGAAAGACTATATTTAGAAGAATGTAGAGAAGCTTTGGAATTATCTTCTAATTCTTATTATTTTAATGAAAAAAAACAGTTAGCAAAAGGAGCGTCTAATGTTATCGTTAATTATGATAATTTAGAATATATACTTAACAATGATGAATTTTCTAATTATACACTAATTTTTGAAAATAAAAAAATACTGGGAAATGAATTAGATTCAAACAATATAAAAGAGTATCGGTATAAATCAGTAATAACTGAGTTAAATATTGCTATTTCTCAAAATCCAAGTGATAAAAAGCTGAAAGTAATTAAAGAAAATTTAGATAGTCTTATTAAGTTTTTACACGAAATGTATATTTCAGAAAGTTTAGTTTTATATAATGAAAGCTTAGAGTATATTTTACAAGATATAGCAGTTCTTCAAGATAGTTTAAAAAATATTAAAAGATATCTTCCAATTACACGTGATTTTTGTAAACAATTAACGAATGCTTTATTAAATAAGAAAAATAGTTATACATTTGATATTCTCTACCAAGAATCTACACTAGTATTATTGGTAATAGATGACAAAAAAGTTAAAACTCTTATAAATACTATTAATAGACACGACTATCAATATTTAGATATGCCAAACAAAGTATCTTTGATTTATATTAAAGACGAAAAAGAATTAATGTCTTCAAAATTTTCGGGATCGGTACTTTATATTTTTGAGAGTACTAAGTATAAAAATCTCTACTTTAGTAAGAGAGAGAGAAAAACGTATGTTAAATATATTAATTTTTCATTAAAAGATAGTTTTGCCCA
Source organism: Gemella sp. 27098_8_92 (assembly GCF_041433685.1). Taxonomy (NCBI): domain Bacteria; kingdom Bacillati; phylum Bacillota; class Bacilli; order Caryophanales; family Gemellaceae; genus Gemella; species Gemella sp. 27098_8_92. Next base: position 46,956 of record NZ_JAPWBZ010000001.1, on the reverse strand, counting down.
ATTATATACGGATGTTATTAAAAATAATAAAGTAATATGTAGGTGTTATGCCACTAGAGATATTTTAAATTATAAGTATTATCTGAAGAATCTTTTTGATACTATTGTTATTCTTAAAGATTTAGAATATTAATCAAAAACTTAAAACAGGACCATTTAAAATTCTTTATTTTTGTGGTATAATTTGTGTAGTTTGTATATAACTAATAATATTAAAATTTGTAAAAATTTCTTTTAATCAAAATAATTTAGAAGAAATTGTAATTTAAAAAATATTAACAATGGAGGAGGTATTCTAAGTTGAATATCAGTAACTTAAAAGAGAAATTAGGAGAAAAAGTGACTCTTGGAGCTTGGATTGCTAACAAAAGAAGTAGTGGAAAAATTGCCTTTTTCCAATTACGTTATGGAGCAGGATTTGTTCAAGCTATTGCCTTAAAAGAGAGTCTTGGAGAAGAAAAGTATCAACAATTACGTCATTTACCACAAGAGACATCTTTAAAAGTGACTGGATTAGTTAAAGAAAATGATCGTGAATTATCAGGAATTGAGTTGGAAATCGAAAGTTTTGAGGTCATTTCAGAAGCTATTGATTATCCAATAACTCCAAAAGAGCATGGAGTAGAGTTTTTAGCGGATAATCGTCATATTTGGATTCGATCTAAAAAACAACACGCTATTTTAACAATAAGAAATCAAATTATAAAAGCAACATATGATTTCTTTGAGAAGGAAGGTTTTATTAAAACAGATCCACCTATCCTTACTTCTTCAGCACCAGAAGGAACAACAGAACTTTTTAATACTAAATATTTTGATGAGGAAGCCTATCTTTCTCAATCAGGTCAACTGTATCTTGAAGCGACTGCAATGGCGTTTGGAAAAGTCTTTTCATTTGGGCCTACATTTAGAGCCGAAAAATCTAAAACTCGTCGCCATTTAATTGAATTTTGGATGATTGAAGCAGAAATGGCATTCTGTAATCATGCAGAAAGTTTAGCTCTACAAGAAGCATATGTAAATTACTTATTAACAGAAGTACTTGAAAAATGTCAAGAACAACTTAAAATTTTAGGACGTGATTTAGAGGCTCTTAACAATGCTCGTGGAGAATTCCCACGTATAAGATATAAAGATGCTATAAAATTATTAAAAGATAATGGTTTTGATGATATAGAGTATGGAGATGATTTCGGTTCACCTCATGAAACATTTATTGCTAATAGCTATAATAAACCAGTATTTATTACTCACTGGCCACTAGATATAAAACCATTTTATATGATAGAAGATCCAGAAGAACCAGGTGTAGTATTATGTGCAGACCTTATTGCACCGGAAGGATATGGTGAAATTATTGGTGGTTCTCAACGTATAGATGATTATGATAAACTATTAGAAAATATTAAAAAACATGACCTTAATCTTGATGCATATGGATGGTATTTAGATTTACGTAAATATGGTTCTGTAGAACATGCAGGATTTGGTTTAGGTCTTGAAAGAACGGTAGCTTGGATTACTGGAAATGGTCACGTTCGCGAAACAGTACCTTTCCCTCGCTTATTAAACAGGCTGACACCATAGGAGTATTTAGCTATGATCAATATCAATACAAACGGTTTGTTAGTTGATGCTGATTTTTTAATGAATTATAAGAATTTTAACTTATCTGAAGAAGAAGCTATGTTCCTTCTTCAGATAAGTTATTTAACAGAGCAGGGAAAAAAGCTATTTTCTGTTAATTCTTTTGCAGTAGCGTTAAATCTATCTGAACAAGATATTTTTGAACAAATAAATAATTTATTAAATAAAAAAGTTATCAGATTAGCTAATGATAATAAAATAGAGTTTCTTATTTTTACTAAAGATGATAAGTACTATACGTTAAGAGAACTTTTGAAATTAGTGGAAAGAGTAACAACAAAAGTGTTAACATCAAAGGAATTAGATATAGTTACATCATGGTTTGATAAGAAATATACAAAAAAAGATATAGATGAGGCTCTAAGTATTTCTAGGAATATAAGCTATGTTAATGGAATTTTAAATAATAAGGTATCTCAAATTGATGATGAAGATCAAGGAGGTAGTAAGTTAGGTTATGACTGGTTTAACAAATAAAGAAAAAAAGATAAAAGCACAACAGATTATGGAATATCTCGATAAAGTTTTTCCAAATGTAGATTGCGAACTAAATTTTTCTAATAATTTAGAACTAATTATAGCAGTTCTTTTATCTGCGCAATGTAAAGACGAATATGTAAATAGAGCTACAGTTAGTTTATTTAAGCACTATAAAACAATAGATGATTATGCAGATGCTAGAGTAGAAGATATAGAAAAACACATACGAACACTCGGGCTATATAAAGCTAAATCAAAAAATATTGTTGGTATGGCTAATATGTTAAGAGATGTATATAACTATGATATTCCAAAAACTAGAGAAGAATTAGAGACCCTTCCTGGAGTTGGGAGAAAAACGGCAAATGTTGTACTTGCTGTTGGATTTAATGTACCAGCTATAGCTGTTGATACACATGTAGAGCGTGTAGCGAAGATGTTTGGATTAGCAGACAAAAAAGACAATCCTCTTCAAGTTGAGAAAAAACTCATGTCAATATTTCCTATGGAAAGTTGGGGACGTATACATCATCAATTAATTCACTTGGGTCGATATAAATTACCTGCAAGAGGTGATAAAATTATTGACCCTGAATTAGAAAAATTATTAATTTAATTATAATAAGGAGAAGTGAAATTATGCTATATATTTTTATATTCGCGCTTGCTTTTATTTTATTTGATCAAGGAAGTAAGTACTATATTGTAGAAAAAATGACTTTAGGCCAAAGTTCAGAGATTATATCTAATTTTTTTAGTATTACTTCTCATAGAAATAGAGGCGCTGCTTGGGGAATTTTACAAGATAGCAGAATATTTTTTTTAGCGGTAACAGTACTATTTTTAGCAATACTTCTTTACTATGTGTATAATCGAAAAAACATATTAACTAAATTTGATATCTTAACTTTTTCACTTATTACGGGAGGTGCTATTGGTAATTTTATTGATAGGCTAATCCGTCATGAAGTGGTAGATTTTTTAGATTTTAGAATTTTTAGTTATGATTTTCCAATATTTAATTTAGCAGATTGTTATATTTGTATTGGGGTAGTATTTTTATTAATAAAAATATATAAAGAAGAAAATTAATTATAAGAAGTGATGTTTGTTGAAATAAGTTTCATAAAACATCATTTTTTGATTGAAAGGAAGATATATGTATTATAAAATTTATCATAGTCCAATTGGAAAACTTTATTTAGTTTCTGATGGAGTATATTTAACAGGCTGTTATTTAGAAAATCAGAAATATTTTCCAAATAAATTAAATGACTGGAAAGAAAATAAGGATTTAATGATATTCAAAAACAGCGAAGACTGGTTGAAAAAATATTTTAATAAGGAAAATCCAGATATTGATAATGTTGATATAAAATTTGAAGGAACTAATTTCAGGATATTAGTATGGGAGATATTAAGAAAAATACCGTATGGAAAAACTACAACATATAAAGATATTGCAGATGAGATAGTTAAAATAAAAGATTTGGATAATATGTCAGCTCAAGCAGTGGGAAATGCAATTGCTCACAATCCGCTATTAATATTTATACCATGTCATAGAGTTGTAGCGAAAAATAAATCTTTAGTAGGATTTGCAGCAGGAATTGAAAATAAAAAAATATTGTTAGATTTAGAAGGAAATAATTAGTATACATAAATGCTTTTAATACTTCATTATTAGAAGAATAGCTTAAAATATGGTATAATTAATTGATTATACTGTTTATAGGAGAAACAAATGGATAAGAAAAAAATAGTATTTATGGGAACTCCCAAGTTCGCTGTTCCTGTATTAGAAATGTTAATAGAAAAATACGGAGTAGATTTAGTAATAACTCAACCTGATAAAAAAGTAGGAAGAAAAAAAGTTTTAACTGCACCACCAGTTAAGGTTATTGCTGAAGAAAAAGGTATAAAAGTATTACAGCCCGAAAAAATTTCGAATGATGAAAATGTTTTAGCTGAATTGAAAGAACTAAATCCAGACATTATTATTACTGCGGCATATGGTCAACTAGTACCAGAAAGTATATTAGAAATACCTAAATATAAATGTATAAATGTTCATGGTTCACTACTTCCAAAACTAAGAGGAGGAGCTCCGATTCAATATTCAATTTTGGAAGACCATGGAAAAACAGGGATTACGATTATGTATATGGTAAAAAAATTAGATGCTGGAGATATGATATCTAAAGTAGAAGTAGATATATTAGATAGCGATAATTATGAAAGTCTACATGATAAACTTTCAATTGCAGGAAGGGATTTATTAAAAGAAACTTTACCGAATATATTTACAGGAAATATTGCTCCAGAAAAACAAGATGATTCATTAGCAACATTTGCTCGTAATATTCTTAGAGAAGATGAGAAGATAGATTGGAATAAATCGGCAAGAGAGATATTTAATCAAGTTCGTGCGTTAGATCCAACTCCAGGAGCATTTACATATCTAGATGAAGATATACTTAAAATTTGGAGTAGTGAAGTAGTTGAATTAGAAGAAAACTACTCTGCAGAAAAAGTAGGAACTATAATAAAACAAGATAAAAAACATATTTACATTCTTTGCGGAGAAAATACTGTACTTAAAGTTAAAGAATTGCAAATATCAGGGAAAAAACGTATGCCAGTTGTTAATTTTTTATCAAATAAAAAAGATTATGTTGGAACAATTTTAGGTGGAATTAATGAGTAATATAAATACAAGAAAGATTTCATATGAAATTCTTTATGATATATTTCAAGAAGATGCCTATAGCAATATTACGTTAAATAAGTATTTTAATAAATATAAACTTGAAGAACAGGATAAACGTTTTATTAGCGAGGTAGTATACGGTACTATCAAAAATAAAATGTACTTGGAACATATATTAAAAAATTATTCAAAAGGTAGGGTTAAGCCTAAGGTTAAAATAATCATAATAATAGCTATTTATCAACTTTTATATATGGATAAAACTCCTAGTTTTGCAATAATAGATGAAGCGGTGAAACTATCAAAAAAAATATTAGGGAATATAACAGGGAATTTTGTTAATGGTATTTTGCGTAACATTGAGCGTAATTTAAATGATTTAGCATTAAAGTATAAAAATAAGGAAGAAAAGTTTTATATAGAGAATAGTTGCCCAGAAGAGTTATACAGTATTTTGAAGCGGCAATATGGGAAAGAAAAAGCACAGAGTATTGTAAGATCGTTTAATTCTAAGAGTAAGAACAGTATTCGTTATAATCCTTTAAAAATATCAAAAGAGAGTTTATTAGAAAAATTAGGTTCTAATGCTTTATCTAGTGATATATGTGAGGATAGCTTATTATTAAATAAATTAGACATAAATAATAAATATTTCAAAGAAGGATATTATATTATTCAAGATGAGGCTAGTTCTCTTGTTGCTTGTGCTATAGGAGAGAATGTTAGTACTAAATATAACATATTAGATACATGCGCTGCTCCAGGTGGAAAAAGTCTACATATTGCAAGTAAGTATTTTAATTCAAGTTTAATTTCATGTGATAAATATATACATAAATTGAAACTAATCCAAGAAAATATAAAGAAACTAGAAATAGATAATATTAAAACGTATGAGCAGGATGCAACAAAATGTAATATCGATTTTTTAAATAATTTTGATATTGTTATTTGTGATGTTCCGTGTTCTGGTATAGGTGTTATCAAAAATAAACCTGAAATTAAGTATAAAATTACTGATAAATACATAGAAAGCATAGCAGCTTTACAATATAAGATTTTAGAAAATAGTAAAGGCTACGTAAAAGTAGGTGGGGTTCTTGTCTACTCTACATGCACAATCGATAAGAGAGAAAATATGGAAAATATAGAACGGTTCTTAAATGAAAATAAAGATTTTAGACTAGAGAAAATAACTTTAAATAATAGTAAAGTGAAAGTTCAAGATAATGGTACGATAGAAATATTACCAGATGATTATGAATGCGATGGATTTTTCATCGCTAAATTAAGAAAAATGGAGGAAAAATGTTAATTACAGATTTTAAAGGCTATAAAAAGTCTAGATGGTTAAAAGATTTCGAAAAGATGTCTATATACTCTATACGCCTAGATCAACTAGAAGAGTATTTAGTTAGCATAGGTGAGAAAAAATTCAGAGCAAAACAAATTTATGATTGGTTATATAAAAAACGTATTACCAGTTTTACAGAAATGAAGAATGTTCCAAAATCTTTACAAGAAAAACTGGCAGAAGAGTTTGAGATAACAACCCTTAATACGATTATAAAGCAAGAATCAATAGATGGTACGATGAAGTTTTTATTTGAACTGCAAGATAAGTATACTATTGAAAGTGTTCTTATGAAAAACAAATACGGAAATTCGTTATGTGTTACAACTCAAGTAGGTTGTAGAATTGGATGCACTTTTTGCGCTTCAACACTAGGCGGATTAAAGCGTAATTTAGAAGCGGGTGAAATAGTATCACAAGTTCTGAAAGTTCAACAAGAACTTGATAAAAGAGGAGAAAGAATTTCTAGTATAGTAATTATGGGAATTGGAGAACCTTTTGAGAATTATGATGAAATGATGGACTTTATAAAAATTGTAAATAGTGATGAGAGTTTTAATATTGGTGCTCGCCATATCACAGTTTCTACATCAGGAATAGTTCCTAAAATTTATGATTTTGCAAATGAAAAAATTCAGATTAATTTTGCAGTTTCACTGCATGCACCAACAAATGAGTTACGTAGTAAAATAATGCCTGTTAACCGTGCTTATAATATTGACAAGCTTATGGAATCATTAAAATACTATCAAAAAACTACAAATCGCCGTATTACATTTGAATATGGCCTTATGGGTAAAGTAAACGATCAACGAGAACATGCGGAAAAACTATCTGAAATTATAAAAGATTTAAATTGCCATGTAAACCTAATTCCTATAAACTATGTTCCAGAACGTAATTATGTAAGAACGAGTAAAAATGATATTTTCGCATTTGAAAAAGTACTGAAAAAAAATAGAGTAAACGTAACTATAAGAAGAACACAAGGAGATGATATAGATGCAGCTTGTGGACAGCTTAGAGCGAAAGAACGTAAAGACGAGGTAAAAGGAGGAATTCCAGATGCCACTAGTATATTCGTATAATAGTAATAAAGGTAGAAAATTAAAAAATGAAGATGCAGTAAGTGTTGTTAAAAATAAACAAGGTGAGGCACTTGCTATAATTTGTGATGGTGTTGGAAGTCACAGCAATGCAGCATATTCAAGTAATTATATAGTTTCTACTTTAGAAAGAGATTGGCAAGACCTAACATTTGCTAATTTTAATAATATGAAAAATTGGTTGTATGACAAAATTGAAAAATTGAATAAAGAATTATTCGAAAAATCAAAATCTAAAAATAAAAAAATGGGTACAACGATTGTTGCAGTAGCAACTTTTGATGATCAAGTAGTGGTCTATAATATCGGAGATAGTAGAGCATATGGAATTACTAGTGATAATGAAATGAGCGTTGTTACTATTGAAGATTCATTTGTAGGTGCTTTGATTCATGCTGGTGTAATCACAGAAGAAGAAGCAAAAACTCATCCAGAAAAGCATGTTCTTACACAAGCACTTGCTACTAGGGAAAGAATAGATTTGCATACTTTCATAGATGACTTATCAAAATATGATTACTTTTTAATTTGTTCAGACGGTTTAACTAACATGTTAGATGAAGAAGAAATTAAAGAAATAATTCGCCAAGAAGAATTATCTATAGCTGTTGAAAAATTAATAAATCTTAGCGTTGAGCGTGGCGGTATAGATAACATATCTGTAGCGATATTAAAAAATTTAAGGGGTGAAAATAGTGATAAATAATATAATATGTAATAGATACAAAATACTAGATCATCTCGGGACTGGTGGGATGGCAACAGTATGGTTAGGGTATGATACGATATTAGATCGTAAAGTAGCTATAAAGACATTTAAAATAGATGCTAATGATGTTGATGCGGTAAAAAGATTTAACAGAGAGGCTAAGGCTGTTACTAGTCTTTCACACCCTAACATTGTTTCAATTTATGATGTAGAAAACGAAGGGGATTTTTATTATCTTATATTAGAATATGTCGAAGGTATGACATTAAAAGACTATATGGCAAAAAATCCTAAAATGCCTGTTGAAACTATTGTTCATATTGCAAAACAAATTGCTGATGGGCTTAGTCATGCTCATCAAAATGGTATTATTCATAGAGATATAAAACCTCAAAATATTTTAATGAATAATGATTTAACTTGTAAAATTACAGATTTTGGTATTGCAAGAGCCTATGGAGATACTACTCTGACACAAACTAATCAAATGTTAGGAACTGTTTATTATTTATCTCCAGAACAGGCACGTGGGAATGTTGCAACAGCACAGAGTGATATTTATTCTTTAGGTATTCTAATTTTTGAAATGATTACTGGACAGATTCCATTTAAAGGAGAGTCTGCAGTTGCTATTGCATTAAAACATTTACAAGAAGAATTACCTGATATTGATAGATATAGAGAGAATGTGCCTCAAAGTGTAAAAAATATTGTATTAAAAGCAACTATGAAAAATCCAAATGAACGTTACATTAGTTCTAAAGAATTAGCAGTTGACTTAAGTACAGTTTTAAATCCAGAACGATTGTATGAAAATAAATATACTGGATTTAAGATTTCAGATACTAAATATTCTAACACGCAAAATTACAACCAAACTCAGTATGTTGATGTACGTGATATCGAATCTAGTTATGCAAATACTAGTTATCAAAACCAAGAGTTTTACGATGACTATAATGATAATGAAAAACATACACAGGATAGATATAATAAAAATAAGGGTAGCTATAAAAATAATTATCCAGATAAAAAAGAGGAAGAAAAGACTTCTAGAGCGAAACATATTATTTTAGCAATTTTAGCTATAATAGCGATAGTTGTTGGTTCGTTCTTTGCGTATAATTATATTATAGGAGCAGATAGTGTATCTGTGCCCGATGTAAAAAATAAAACAGTTGAAGAAGCTAAAGTGTCGATTGTAAAAGCAGGATTAGAAGTGGGGGATATTACTGAAGTCGCAAGTGACGATGTTAAGGAAAATACGGTAATAGAAACAGATCCTAAAGCAGGTAAAAAAATAAGAAAAGGATCTAAAGTAGATTTACGTGTTTCTTCTGGAAAGAAAACAGTTGATATGCCAAATTATATTGGGTTGGATGAAGATACAGCAAAACGAAATGCAGCAAAACTTGGTTTTAAAAATATAACAGTAGAAAAAGTTGAGAGCGATAAGTATGATGCAGGTAAAGTTGTTTCTCAAAATATTACAGCAGGTACAGAAATAGTTCCAAAAGATAGAGAATTAATTATTAAAGTTTCTACAGGTAAGAAAAAAATAACAATGCCTAATCTAATTGGAGAAGACAGAAGAACAGTCGAAGGCTTAGTTTCTTCGTATGGTTTTAGAAATGTATCTTATAAAGAAGAATACTCTGATCAAGAAGAAGGAACTGTTATTTCTCAAAGTATTAGAAGTGGAACTAGTATTATTCCTAGTGAGGAATCATTAGAGATAGTTGTATCTAAAGGAAGAAATAGATTGAATCCATCAAATCCTAGTGACAGTAATGGAAGTAATGTTGGTAACACAAACAATAATACAGGTAGAAATAGATCAGAAAGAAATAATAATTAGTATTAATGAGTGATGAATGGAAATCACAATTTTCTCATCACTCTCTTTTATATGGTGATTATATGAACATGACATTAAAAAAAAAATTAGAATCTTTACCTAGTAATCCAGGGTGTTATTTATATAAGGATAATATTGGAGAGATTATCTATGTAGGGAAAGCTAAAAATCTAAAAAATAGAGTGAAGAGCTACTTTACAGGTACCCATAATAAAAAGACTCAGATACTGGTTTCTAAAATAGAAGATTTAGAGTATATCATAGTAAATTCAGAAAAAGAAGCTTTAATCCTCGAAAATAATCTAATTAAAAAATATAGACCTTATTATAATATAAGATTGAAAGATGATAAGAGTTATCCGTATTTGATGATTACAAAAGAGGAGCATCCACGACTAATTTTAACAAGAAAATATAAAAAAAATAATAAAAATATTTACTTTGGACCGTATGTTGATAGTAAATCTGCATCACAGGTAAAGCAAATACTTGATAAAATCTATCCTTTACGCCGATGTAATCCTATTGAAAAGCGTCCATGTATGTATTATCAGATAGGAGAATGTATAGGGCCATGTGCGAAAAAAATATCGCAGGAAGAATATAAAAAACAAATTGTCAAAATTCGAGAATTTTTAAATGGAGATACTAAAAAAATCTTAGAAGACTTATCTAAAAAAATGAAAAATCATATAAATAATTTGGAATTTGAATCAGCTGCACAAATTCATAATTACATAAAATCAATTGAGGTATCAGTGCAAAGTCAAGTTGTATCAGATAGCAGTAAAATTGATAGAGATTATATAGGCTTTTGTTATAATTCAGATTATATCTGTATACAAATATTTATTTCTAGACTCGGTAATATAATTGAACGAAAGGTAGAATATTTTTCACTTTATGACCAACCAGAGCAAATAGTATATTCATACTTGATGCAGTATTATGCCATTAATAAAGTGCCTAAAGAGATATATATTGATATAAAAAATATTAATTTATTAAGTGAAGTTATTGATGTTAAAACAATTATTCCAAAAAGAGGCACTCATCGTAAAATTTTAAACACAGTTGTAGAAAATGCGAAGTATTTTCTAAATAATAATCTTGAAACAGAAGAATTAAAAGAAAGAAAACTTCAAGTTACACTTAATAATATCGCAGAAAAATTAGGTGTAACTTCTATTAATAGTATAGATGCTTTTGATAATTCGAATATAATGGGGGTAGATGCGGTATCTGTTAAAGTTAATTTTACAAATGGTAAAAAAAATCCCTATAAGTATCGAAAATTTAAAGTTAAGGAAACCCAAGGAATTAATGATGTTGGTACTATGAAAGAAGTTCTATATAGGAATTATAAAGATAGAAAAACTAATACAGAATTACTTATTATAGATGGGGGGAAGAGTCATCTAAATGCCGCAATAGAAATAGTACATGATAAATTAAAATTATATGATATAAAGATAATCGGGCTTGTTAAGAATGATAAACATATTACAGAATATATAATTACAGACGATTATGAAATTATTGAGTTTCCCAAAAAATCAGCAGAATACCTATTCTTCAAGCAAGTACAGGATGAAGTTCATAGATTTGCAATAACATATCATCGTGCTACAAAAACAAAGAATATGTTCGCCTCTAGCTTAGACAATATTTCGGGGATAGGAAAAGCTAGAAAACAAATACTTCTCAAGTCATTTTCATCTATTGAGGAAATAAAGAATGCTCCGGAGGAGAAGTTAGTAGAGTTAGGTATACCCAAAAATATAGCTAAAAAATTAAAAAGGGAATTGTAATGAAAGTCTAATTACTTAATAAAGTTATCTTAATTTTCCTAAAGAAATATACGGATAACTTTATTTTTTTGAAATATTCTATAGAATTATCGTTAAAAATATGGTATAATAACATAAATGATAATAAATGCGTCAAGGAGGCAACTATGAAATTTTTATCTTTTAGTTATAATGATAAAGAATTGTACGGAGTAAAAGTAAAGCGCGAAGAAAGTGCTTGGAATTTAATAAAAGTATTAGAAGATTTTGATAATGAAAATGTGATTCCTCAGACATTAAGAGAAGCGATTGAAGTTTATGGTGTTTCTTTTATTGAAAAAGTAAGAAAAGTACTAAAAGTTGTAGAAGAAAGTGGAAAGGCTAATGACTATAAAGTACCATTTGATAAAATAATTTGGCGCTCTCCTATTACGAGAACACCTAAAAATATTTTATGTGTAGGACATAACTATGAAGCTCACGTTAATGAGCTTGGAGATGAACTTGCTAAAACTCCAAAGGATGTTCTTATCTTCACAAAAGCTACAACAGCATTAGCAGGCAATAACGAGATGGTTCCATCTCATAAAGATATTACGGATAGTTTAGATTACGGGGCAGAACTAGCTGTTGTTATAGCTAAATCAGGGAAAAACATATTAAAACCTCTAGTTCTTGATTATATTTTTGGATATACTATTATGAATGATATTACAGCAACAGATTTACAATATAAACATGGACAATTTTTCCTAGGGAAATCACTAGAAAAATCTGCAGTTGTAGGACCATATTTAGTTACAAAAGATGAGGTTAGTTCACCAGAATCAATGGGAATTGTTACAAAACTTAATGGTGAAATTAAACAAAATGCAATGACATCAGAAATGTTATTTAGAGTGGATGATGTATTAGCAGAAATTAGTAAAATTGTTCCTTTAGAAGCAGGGGATATTATTGCAACAGGAACACCAGCAGGAGTTGGTGCTGCACAAAATCCACCTAGATTCTTAAAAGAAGGAGACGAAATAAAAATTACCGTCGAAGGTATAGGTACTTTAACAACAGTGATTGGAGAATAGAAAGGATAAAACATGGCTAAAAAAGCAAAAGATAAATTCGTTACACATATAGAAAAAGATGATATAAAAGCACGTCAAGCAGCCATTAATGAAGCTATAAAAGTAATTGAGAAAGAGTACGGAAAAGGTGCAATAATGGATATTTCATCTGAAAATCCAATTAAAGTTGAAGCTGTATCTTCAGGATCATTAGCTATAGATTCAGCGCTAGGTATTGGAGGATATCCAAAAGGTCGTATAGTAGAAGTATATGGACCGGAGTCATCAGGGAAAACAACTATTGCCTTACATGCTATAGCAGAAGTGCAAAAGACAGGGGGAATTGCAGCATTTATCGATGCCGAAAATGCTCTGGATATTGAATATGCAAAAGCCCTTGGGGTAGATTTTACACCAGGTAAATTTTTCTTATCACAACCAGATAGTGGTGAGCAAGCGCTAGATATTGCAGAAAAATTAATTTTATCAGGCGCAATTGATATTATTGTAATTGACTCTGTAGCAGCATTAGTACCAAAAGCGGAAATAGACGGTGTAATGGGAGCTAATCATATAGGTCTTCAAGCAAGACTTATGTCTCAAGCACTACGTAAGTTAACAGGACAAATAAATAAAGCTAATACTATAGCATTATTTATCAACCAGCTACGTGAAAAAGTTGGTGTTATGTTTGGAAGCCCTGAAGTAACAACTGGAGGACGTGCATTGAAATTCTATTCTACAGTACGTATCGATGTACGTAAGGGAGAAGCGATTAAAGGCGCTGACAGTGAGATACTTGGTAATAGAACTAAGATTAAAATAGTTAAAAATAAAGTGGCGCCTCCATTTAAGATTGCTGAAGTAGATATTATGTTTGGTGAAGGTATTTCTAAAATCGGAGAAACGCTTGATTTTGCTGTAGATTTAGACATTATTAATAAATCGGGTTCCTGGTTCTCTTACAATGGAGAGAGATTAGGGCAAGGTCGTGAAAACATAAAAAAAGTATTTGAAGAAAACGAAGAATTGTATAACGAAATCTATCATCTTGTCCGTGAAAAAATTATGAATAAGTCTAATAAATCGGATACTGCTGATGAAAATATTAATCATGATATAAATGAATTAGATTTAGGAATAGAAACTTTAGGTGAGGTAGAATAGTTAGAAGATGAATAAGAGAATTTTTAAAATTGTATTGTGGATTATGATTTTTGCAATTTTAGCAAGTGGTTTTATATCAGCGATTGCAATTTTCTTATAGTGATTTAGAATATAAAAAAGTAAAAACTCAGATTTAATCTGAGTTTTTGTTTTGAAAATATGTTAAAATAAGAGTATATCGAAACTAGGAGAAATATAGTGGAATTAGTACAAAATATGAATGAAAATCAGCTAAAAGCTATTTTAAAAACTCAAGGAGCAGTTATGGTAATAGCGGGTGCTGGTAGTGGAAAAACACGCGTCTTAACTAATAGAATTGCATATTTGATAGCAGAAAAGAATGTTTTAGAAAGTAATATCCTTGCAATTACTTTTACAAATAAAGCTGCCAAAGAAATGAAAGAAAGAATTTATAGTCTTGTAGGAGAAACTTCTAAATATATTTGGATAAATACATTTCACTCTATGTGTGTAAGAATTTTACGTCAACATATAGATTTGTTAGGTTATAATAAAAACTTTACAATATTAGATACAAGTGAGCAAAAAACAATTATTAAAAATATTGTCAAAGAACTTAATTTATCAGAGGATTCTTATCAACCAAATAATATTTTAAAAATTATATCTAATTCAAAAAATAGTATGATAAGTGTTAATGAAATGAAAGCACAAGCAAGATTCGGATTTATGAAGAATGTGGCTGAAATATATGAATATTATCAAAAGTATTTGAAAAAAAATAGTGTTCTTGACTTTGATGATTTGATGTTAAAAACTATAGTTCTTTTTGAAAAACATCCAGAAGTACTGGCTATTTATCAAAATAAATTTGAATACATTCATGTTGACGAATATCAAGACACTAACGTTATTCAATATAAACTTATAAAAATGTTATCAGAAGTTCATAAGAATATCTGCGTTGTTGGTGATGATGATCAGAGTATTTATAGCTGGCGTGGAGCTTGTAGCGACAATATTATTAATTTCGAAAAAGATTATGAAGATGTAGAAGTTATTTTTTTAGACCAAAATTATCGCTCTAATTCTACAATATTAGATGCTGCTAATGCTGTTATTAAAAATAATACTGATAGAAAAGATAAAGCATTATGGTCCGAAAATAAGGGTGGGGACAAAATTACAGTATATGCTGCCACAAACGATAAAGATGAAACTGATGATATTGCTAAGAAAGTTTTAGATTTAAAAGCTCAGGGTGTCGATTATAAAGATATTGCCATTTTATATCGTGCTAACTATTTATCACGTTCAATGGAAAATTCATGTATGGCTTTTGGGATACCTTATAAATTAATAGGTTCTTTGAAGTTCTTACAGCGTCAAGAAATTCGTGATTTATTAGCTTATATGAATGTCATTGTAAATAAAAATGATGAATTTAGCTTAAGAAGAATTATAAATGTTCCAAAACGTGGAATTGGAGCGAGTTCAATGGCTAAGATAGATAATTATGCAGAACAATATGGGTTAAGTCTGTTTGAGGCACTTAAAAATATTGATATGATTGGTGTTTCTAAAAAAATTACAACAAATATCCATTTATTAACACAATTAATAGAGAAATATTCTCAAACTGAACAATATTCTATTGAAGATTTAATTGTTGGTATTTATAAAGATTCTGGTTATGAAAGTATGTTAAAAGAATCAGCAGATGCGTATGCAGAAAGTAGAATTGAAAATATCTCAGAATTAGTATCTTCTGCAAAACAATTTTCAAGTATGAATGACAATTTAATAGATTTTATTTCAGAAATGTCATTAACATCTGATGCTGATGATGAAAATGAAGATGATTCTGTAGTTCTTTCTACAGTACACGCAGCAAAAGGTCTTGAATATAGAGTTGTCTTTATTATGGGATTAGAAGAAAACTTGTTCCCATCTATTCGTGATGCAGAAAGCAGTGAGGATGAACGCAATAAAATGGAAGAGGAGCGTCGTCTAGCGTATGTTGCAATTACACGAGCAAAAGAAAAATTATTTATGTCATATGCTAATCGTCGTATGCAATTTGGTTCTATTAAAAATAATAAACGCTCTCGTTTTTTAGACGAAGTTCCGAATAAACTTATGCACTTTGAGTCTGGATTCGGTGCAACTGAAAATGATAGCGGAGAGTCTCAATTAGAAAGTGTCACAAAATTTATAAGTAGACTTAGTCCGAAAATAAAAATTGCAGATAAGCCTAAAACTGATGTTAGAACGAATTATGTAGTTGGGGATATAGTAGTTCATAAAAAATTTGGTGAAGGTAAAGTTTTAAGTATTGAGAAAGATAGTGTTAAGGTAGACTTTGAAAAAGTTGGACCGAAAATACTACTTATAGAATATGCAAATCTTACGAGAAAGGAATAATCTGAAGTGGAGCACATAAAAGAGGAAATTTTTAAACTAGTTGCACTGTTAAATAAGTATTCGTATGACTATTATGTAGAAGACAATCCACAAATTAGCGATACTGAGTATGATACATTATACAAACAACTAGAAAAATTAGAACAAGAATATCCAGAATTCATTCTAGACAATTCTCCAACACAAAGAGTGGGAGATAGAGTACTAGATGAATTTGAAAAAGTTATACATAAAGTTCCTATGTTGAGTTTATCAAATACTTTTTCGATAGAAGACTTAAGAGACTTTGATAGTAGGATAAGTAAGTTGTCTTCAGATGACAGTATAGAGTATATTTGTGAATTGAAGATAGATGGATTGGCAATTTCAATTAATTATGAAAATGGTAAATTGGTGAGTGCCGCTACACGTGGAGATGGTATGGTTGGAGAGAATGTTACAGAAAATATTAAGACTATATTTTCTATTCCAAAAACTCTTAAAACTAAAAAATCATTTGAAGTTCGAGGAGAAGTATATCTCCCTAAAAAGTCATTTGAACTTCTTAATAAAGAACGTGAAGAAAACAATGAAGTTTTATTTGCTAATCCACGTAATGCTGCAGCAGGATCGCTTAGACAATTAGATTCTAAAATAACGGCTAAAAGAAGATTATCGGCATTTATTTATTCTGTTGTTGGTGATGAAAATATTAACTCACAAAAAATGGCATTGACAGTAGCAGCTGATTTAGGTCTACCAGTTAACCCTAATTTTAAGTTGTGTAAAACTATTGATGAAGTAGTAGATTATATTATGTATTGGGAGGAGCATAAACAAGACTTGCCATATGAAATTGATGGGATTGTTATAAAAGTAAATTCTTATTCATTACAAGAAGAGATTGGAAGTACGCAAAAAAGTCCGCGTTGGGCAACAGCGTATAAGTTTCCAGAAGAAGAACTTGCGACAAAATTACTGGATATCGAACTAAGTGTGGGAAGAACAGGAATAATAACACCGGTAGCAGTCTTAAATCCTATTAATATTTCTGGATCAACTGTATCTAAAGCTTCTCTGCATAATAAGGATATTATAGATGAATTAGATATTCATATAGGAGATATGGTTGTGGTAAAAAAAGCAGGAGAAATTATTCCGAAAGTAGTTCGAGTAGTGGAAGAATTACGTCTTGCTAATAGCGAAAAATATGTTATGCCAAATATATGTCCGTCTTGTAAAAGTAAAACTTTTACAAAAGAAGGCGATCCATTTACAAGATGTTTAAATCTGGATTGCCCAGAACAAAATATTAGAAAAATTATTCACTTTGCATCACGAGAAGCATTAAATATTGAAGGTTTGGGCGATAAAGTAGTAGCAACATTGTATGAAAAAGGAATTATAAAACATACTATAGATTTATTTTCTTTAGATCGTAATAAACTTGTCGAATTAGAACGTATGGGAGATAAATCGGTAGATAATCTTTTAAATGCAATAGAGAATTCAAAGCAAAGTTCACTGGATAAAGTTATTTTTGCGTTAGGTATTTTAAATGTAGGTAAAAAAGCAGGTAAAATTCTTGCGGAATATTATAAAAATTTAACTAACTTTTCTAAAGCAACAGTTGATGAATTATTAGAATTACCTGATATAGGGTTAATCACAGCGGAATCAATAGTAGATTACTTATCAAATGCTAATAATCTTAGATTTATTAATGAGTTAATTGAAATTGGTATGAATCCACAATATGATATACAAAATAAAAATACTGACAATATATTTTCAGGGAAGACAATAGTTCTTACTGGTAAATTAGTTGAACTTACTCGTAATGAAGCCAAAGAATATTTAGAACGTTTTGGTGCTAAGGTAACAGGTAGTGTTACTTCAAAGACAGATTATGTAATTGCTGGAGAAAAAGCGGGATCAAAACTTGCTAAAGCAGAACAACTAGGTATTCAAGTGTTAAGTGAAGATGAATTTATAGATATAATGAAGGAGGTACAATAAATGGATAATAAATTACCATATAAAGTATTTGGGATTGTAATAGCATTTGTATCTGTTGTTACATTTTTTATTATGAATTATAACTCTGTGCCGGTATCATTTATATTCTTTACTTTAAAATTACCTTTAACATTGTTATTCTTTATTTGCTTTTTTATGGGGGGAATTGCTGCTAGTTTTTACTGGTATCAACGTTATAAATCTCTTGCAAAAAAATATGAACGAACTGAAAAATTATTATTTACAAAAGAAAAATTAGAGGATGATTCAGAGGAATAGACAGGTGGTGAAATAATGGGGATTAAGTATAAATGGCTCTATCCTAAAAATAATGAAGACTTTCTAATGCAGCTTGAGGAGTACAATATTTCAAAAAATATTGCCAAAATTCTTGATTCTAGGGGAATTCATGATATAAGTGAAGTGAAAAAGTTTTTTTCTGATGATTACGAAGAAGGATATGATCCGTTTTTAATGCACGACATGAAACGTGCAGTTGATCGAATCAACGATGCGATAGAAAATGAAGAGAAGATTCTTGTATATGGGGACTATGATGCTGATGGAATCACCTCAACAGTATTATTAGTGGAAACATTGATATCACTTGGTGCTAATGTTTCATCATATATTCCTAATAGATTTTATGAAGGATATGGTCCTAATAAAGAGGCATTTACAAAAATTATTGAATCTGGTATTACATTAATTATTACAGTTGATAATGGTATTGCAGGTGTGGAAGAAGTAAACCTCGCAAACGAGCTTGGTTGTGATGTTATTATTACTGATCATCACAAAATTCAAGATGTTATCCCTAGCGCTTATGCAGTTATTCATCCAGAGCATCCAGATGGTAATTATCCATTTGGGAAACTTGCTGGAGTAGGAGTTGCATTTAAACTTGCTCATGCTTTATTAGAAATTTTCCCGGATTTTCTTTTGGATTTAGTTGCAATAGGAACAATTGCAGATATGGTATCACTAACTGATGAGAATAGAATCTTTGTTAAACAAGGATTAGAATTAATTAATGAAGATCCTCGCATCGGGATAAAAATGTTACTAGAATTATCAGGTATTACTTCAAAAGTTGATGAACAAACTATTGGTTTTTATATTGCACCTAAGCTGAATTCTATCGGACGTATGAGTAGCGCTAAGTTGGGTCTATCTTTTTTAATGGCAGAAGATGCTTACAATGCAAAAATTCTTGCGGAAAAAATAGAAGAGTACAATATTCAGAGAAAATCTGTTACAGAAGATATAGTGAAGGATATTATTTCAAAAATAGAAAATAGTGATAAGAGAAATAAAGATGTTATTATGATTTATGGAGATTATCATGAGGGCGTTTTGGGTATAGTTGCCTCTAATATTGTGGAAAGATATCAAAGACCGGTTCTTATTATGACTAATAAAGATGGCATCTTAAAAGGGTCTGCGAGAAGTATTTTTGATTTTAATATTTATACTGCCATAAACAAAATTGGAGATAAATTTATTGCTTATGGTGGACATACATTAGCTGCCGGTTTTTCTTTTGAAGAAAATAATTTTGAAACAATTGAAGAAGAACTTAATAAAGATTTTGCAGAATATAAAAATACAAACGAGTTAAAATCAACAAAAACTATTGATATAGTAACTTCATTAGAAGAAATGAGTTATCAATTTTTAAATTCGTTAGATGCATTGAAGCCTTATGGTATGGACTTTGAGAAGCCAACAATTTTATTAGAGAATGCTAAGATTTTAGATAAAGCATATTTTGGAGCAGAGAAACAGTATATGAGATTAACTATTGCAGATGAAGTTGGAAGTTTAGAATGTATAAGTTTTAAAGAGAATTCAGCTTTCAATTCTATAGAAAAGAATGATATTATTGATTTACTCTGTACTTTAGATAAAAACAGTTTTAACGGTCGTACAAAGTTACAAGCACATATTATTGATATGGAAATTAAAGAATTTTTATTCGAAGACTTACGTGAAATAAACTTTAATATAGATAATATTCCAAATAATTGCTTAAAACTTTCTAAGCACTTAGTAAATAAAGAGAATAATTTTTATAGTTACAAAGATTTAGCAGATATAGATGAGACATTTAAAAACATTTATTTATTAGATATACCACAAAATCGAGAACAAGTAGAAGAATTATTGGAGTTAAAACCTAAAAAAATATACCTAGTTTGTTCAGAAAGCAAAGTAATGTCTGATATTTATAAAATAGATAAAAATAGATTAATAAAGCTATTTAACCTTCTTATAAACTCATCCAACAAACAAATAAATATATCTCAACATTTGGATTCTATATTAAAAGTGTTGGTTACCAATGTTGATAGTCTTAAAATAATGATACAAATTTTTCAAGAGTTAAATTTAGTTACGGTTGAAAATAATACAATTATTTTAAATCCTGATTATGAAATTGTAGACTTAAAAAAATCTTCAAGTTTTGTTAGAATGGAAAATATTTTCGAAATGGAGAGAATTTTCCTAAAAGAAAGTATAGAGAATATTAATAAAGTATTTTCATAACAAGAAATTATTGAACGGAAAAACACTCCTTACATGATAACGAGGAGTGTTTTTTACTTATTTAGACGTTTGTTTAACATCATAAGAGACAAAGCTGTTTAGTAAAGAATGGATTTATATTTTTCTACTTTATTTAATATTTCATCTAAACTGAAATATCCGCTTCGTTGAATGAATAGCTTTCCTTCGATATAAACTTCGATAGTAGGGGCAGATAAAATCCCATTTTGAGCAGCGAGTTCTATATTATCTTCAATAGGTATATAATAAACTTCGATATTAGAATTTTCTTTTTGCCACTCAGTGAGTTTATATTTTAGTGAATGACATGGTGCGCAGGTGATACTTCCATATTGAAAAATCACAATTTTATTATTTTCTAATATTTTATTAAAATCATTTGTTAAATTAAAATTTTTCATTTTATTCTCCTAACTTAAATAATAAATTTTATATAAGATATATATTGAACACCAGAATAAAATTATATTCATATATAATCTAGTTTTACTTCTAAAAATTAAACTTATGATTCCTATAAGTATAGATCCAACTGTTCCTCCCAGTGTATTATCTATAATATCAGTTATATCAGGGAAACCTATAACAAAGATGTATTGAGTAAGTTCATATACTAAACTAAGAAGAAAGGCTAAAAAAGTAGTTAAAAGTATACTATTTTTATTTCTTAATAAATATATAAATATACCTAGAGGGATAAAGAATGCAATATTTAATAGAACTTCCATGTAGTCAAAATAAGCATACGGAGTGAGATTAATAGTTTGCCATGTTGTGCCTGGATGAAGCAGTAATCTAGGGTTTTCTAGCCAATTAGTATTTATGGTTTTTATTAGTGACCAATCCATTTTTGCAATTATTATCCATGTCAAAATACTTGTGTAAACTATAAATAATAGACATGATAAAAATTTGCTTTCAAAAAACTTCTTCATAGTAATTCCTTTCATTTCTAAACTATATTAGTAAAAGTCTGCTTAATTTACGCTGATTAATTATTTATTATAATTTAATTATATAACAAATTATTTAATATATCTATTTAATATACTCTGTTTATTTAAAAGTGAGTTAAAATCTTATTATCTGTAAAGTTATAAAATAGATAATGTTATTTTTGCTAATCGAATAAAGACTTTTTAGCTGAAATAATAATATTTTCAAGGAAAATAAAATGCTGTAAAAATTGCTTATTCTAATGAATTATAGTATAATATATGAGTTAAGAAAACTTTTAGGAGATTAGAAAATAAATGAATTTAGAAAAATATATTTCAATTGTACCAGATTGGCCAAAAGAAGGAATTAGTTTCAAAGATATAACTACATTAATGGCTGATGGGGAAGCTTATAAATATGCAACTGATCAAATTGTTAACTATGCTCGAGAAAAACAAGTTGATGTAGTTGTTGGTCCAGAAGCACGTGGATTTATTATCGGATGTCCTGTATCATACTCGCTAGGAATAGGTTTTGTACCGGTAAGAAAACCAAATAAACTACCTCGTGAAGTAATTAGTTATCAATATGATTTGGAGTATGGTAGTAATACTTTAACAATGCATAAAGATGCAATCAAACCAGGTCAACGTGTTTTAATCACAGATGATTTACTTGCGACTGGTGGAACTATTGAAGCAACTATTAAATTAGTAGAACAACTAGGAGGAATTGTAGTAGGTATCGCATTTTTAATCGAATTAGATGGTCTAAATGGAAAAGATAAACTAAATGGTTATGATGTGCTTACATTACTAAAAATGTAATCTACTACTAAATTAAATATGACATTTGAACTAAAAGAAACAAAATATCTAAAAAATATAAATACAACTGCTTATTTATATGAGCATGTTAAAACAAAAGCACGTCTAGTATTCTTTAAGAATGATGATATTAATAAAAGTTTTAGCATAAGTTTTAAAACTATTCCGTATAATGACAATGGTATTTTTCATATTTTAGAACATTCTGTTTTATGTGGTTCAGCGAAATATCCAGTGAAAGAACCTTTTGTAGAATTACTTAAAGGTTCTTTTAATACGTTTTTAAATGCAATGACATTTCCTGATAGAACCATGTATCCAGTATCATCTAAAAATGAGAAAGACTTAGAAATTTTAATGGATATTTATTTAGATGCCGTTTTTAATCCTAAACTTGTTGAAAATAAGAATATTCTTGCTCAAGAAGGTTGGCATTATCATTTAGAAAATAAAGATGACGAGCTTATTTATAAAGGTGTTGTATATAATGAGATGAAGGGTGTTTATTCTTCTGTTGATGAAGTTCTTGATCAATATATATCGGAACATCTACTTGGTGAGACACCATATAAATATTCATCTGGTGGAAAACCAGAAGCTATTCCATCAATAACCCATAAAGAATTTATTGAAACGTATGAATATAACTATCACCCAAGTAATAGCTATATTGTTCTTTATGGAGATTTGGATGTAGAAAAATATTTAGAACATATTGATAGTTATCTAGATAATTATGAGTATAAGGATTATAGTGATTATAAATTAGTGCGTCAAGAAACATTTTCTAAAGAGATAGTAAAACATACATATTTTAATGAAGATGTTAAAGATAAATCTTATGTTGCTTATAACTATATACTTGGAGATAGTAGTAATTTTGCTAAAATTGAAAATATTGACATTATTGATGATATTTTATTAGGAAGCAGTAACACAAAATTTAGAAAATACTTTATAGATAATAATATCTGTGAAGATGTATATAGTTATCTGCAAAAAGACCGCAAAGAAGCAGTATATTCAATTATTTTTAAGTATGTAAGAGATGACAAATTAACAGAGCTTGATAAATTATACAAAGAGTTATTAAGTGATATTATTAATACTGGCTTTGATTATGAACAGGTTCAAGCATCTATTAACAAAAAGAATTTTTCAATAAAAGAAGAAGTTAATAAAACATCATCTCCAAAAGGTGTATCTTATGCAATAAGATTACTTCGTACTTGGTTGTACGACGAAGAAAACATATTAAAAGCCTTTGATTTAGATGGTATGGTTAATATTTTACAGCAAAATTGCAATGAAAAAAACTTTGAGAAATTAGCTAAAAATTTTATTTTGGAAAATAATAAACAAGCTGTTATTCATTTATTACCGACTATCGAAAAGGAAAATAAGGAAAAAGATTTAATAAGTTATAAGTCAAAACTTAGTGAAAAAGAAGTAGAAGAAATCTTAGAAGAAACTAAGAAACTTCAAGAGTGGCAAGCTAGTACAGATAAAAAAGAAGATTTAGAAAAAATTAAAAGTGTTGATGCCTGTGAAGTAGAGTTGAAAAATCCATTTAACAAAACTAATTTTGAGACTATAAATAATATTAAATACTCGCATTTCAATACAATAACTAATGGAATTTCATATTCCAAACTATTATTTGATATTACAGATTTTAGTGTTAAACAATTGCAATATGCATCATTACTGACATATTTACTGTTTAACTTTAATACAAAAGAAAAAACAGAAGCAGAAGTTGTTAAAGAGATTTCTGCAAACTTAGGTGGACTTAGTTCACATATAGATGTGTTTAGAAAGTATAAAAGTGATAAATGTGAGGTTAAATTCATTGTAGGAGCTAAGAATTTAGTAGAAAAAGCTGAAAAACTTGTTACTATAATGGAAGAGACGACGTTAAATGCCGACTTCGATAATAAAGAAGCATTATATAGCGTTCTTTTAGAAATTAAACTAATGCTAGATAATAAATTCAAGAACTCTGGACATGCTTTTGTAGCCCGTAGAATTAGCAGCTACAACAGTATACATGGTAAACTAACAAGTTATCATAGTGAGTATGATTTTTATCTGTTTATAGAAGGTTTATTAGATAACTTTGAGCAAAATATAACTAATATACAAGATAATTTGTATAAAGTTGTAAAATTAATTTTTAATAGGTCAAGACTATTAGTAAACTTTGTTGGTGATAATGAAGAATATATAAATTACAAAAAAATAATTTTATCATATATTAATAAATTACCAAACGATATTAATAAACAAGATGGATTTAATATAGTGTTAAAAGAAGACAATTATTCAGAAGGCTTCTACTTTGATTCATTAGTTCAATATGTTGGAGTAGGGTATAATGTTAGGCATTATAGTGGAACGCATTTAGTATTACGCCATATATTAAGTCTTGACTACTTATGGAATAATGTTCGTGTAAGAAATGGAGCATATGGCTCAGGTGCTATATTTAGTACTTTTGGTGATTTTACATTATGGTCTTATCGTGATCCAAATCTCACAGAAACACTAGATATTTATTATAATATTGCGGAGTATATTGCTAATTTTGACGCTGATAATAATGAGCTTAATAAATATATCATAGGTGCGCTTAATACATTGGATGTTCTTATGTCACCAAGTGCTCAAGCATCATATTCGCTAGCTCAGTATTTAACAGAAAGTCCATATGAAAAATACGATGTAATTGTATCAGAAATCAAAAATACTACAGTTACTGATTTGAAAAAATTGTGTTCAGAATTTGAAAATAGAAGATTCTCTAGTTTTAAATGTGTTTTAGGTGCGAAAGAAAAAGTACTGGAAAATAAAGAATTATTTACACAAACAATAGAATTAAAATAGAAAGGAACATTAATGAGAGTTCGTAATAGAGCAGACGCTAGAGAGCGTCTTGAAAATAGTCCCGTTGTATTTTTACAACCAAAATACAATAAAGGAAAATGGAAAGAAATTTTTGGTAATAATAACCCGATTCACTTAGAAATAGGAAGTGGAAAAGGAAAATTTATCCACACACTAGCAGAAAGATATCCTGATATTAATTTTATTGCGATGGAAGCTCAGCCAACAGTGTTAACTTTTTTACTTGATAAAGTAGAAGAAACACATAGACAAAATCTTAAATTAATTTCAGGAAATGCAGAAGACCTTCTTGAATACTTTGCCGACGGAGAAGTAACGCAGCTTTATTTAAACTTCTCAGATCCTTGGCCAAAAACTCGTCATGAAAAACGCCGTTTAACGTTTCATACGTTTTTAGAAAAGTATGAGACTATTTTAAATAATAAGAAAAAAATAGTTCAAAAAACTGATAATCAAGGATTATTTGAATACAGTTTAATGAGTTATGCTAAGTATGGCTTTACATTTAATAAATTATCGCTAGATTTAACTAATAGTATCTACGAAGAAGACAATGTTCATACTGAGTATGAGGACAAGTTTATAAAAAAAGGTAATAGAATTTATATGGTAGAAGCAATAAAAGAAAAATAAGTATTATTTACATATTTTATATTATGTAAACTAAAACTTAATTTCTTATCTAAAGTAATTAAGTTTTATCTTGATTTTAAAAAAATTTTTATTTATAATAATATTAGTATTAATTAAAGGAGAAATATAAGTAATGATATCAGTTAATGATTTTAAAACTGGTGTGACTATCGAAGTTGATGGTAACATCTGGAAAGTTATGGAATTCCAACACGTTAAACCTGGTAAAGGAGCTGCCTTTGTACGTTCTAAATTAAGAAATATGCGTACTGGAGCTGTTAATGATAAAACTTTCAGAGCTGGAGAAAAAGTTGCTAAGGCGCAAATAAATAATCAAAAAATGTCTTATCTATATTCTACAGGTGAAGCATATGTATTTATGGACAATGCTACATATGAACAAATTGAAGTACCAGAAGCACAACTACAATATGAATTAAACTTCTTAAAAGAAAATATGGAAGTTTCAATCTTAATGTTTGGTGATGAAATTTTAGGAATCGATCTACCAACAACGGTAGAACTTGAAGTTACTGAAACAGAACCAGGTGTTAAAGGTGATACTGCACAAGGTGCTACTAAAGCAGCTACAGTAGAAACTGGATACACGTTACAAGTACCTTTATTCGTAAAAGAGGGAGATGTATTAGTAATTAATACTTCTGAAGGTACTTATGTTTCAAGAGCATAAGATAAAATACATTAAAAGACTCTCTATTTTTTAGTAGAGAGTTTTCTTTTTAAGGAGATTTAAATGAAATATGTACTTCTACTTCGCGGAATAAATGTTGGTGGGAAAAATAAAGTAGCAATGAGTGATTTAAAGGATATGATTTCTAAACTAGGATACGAAAATGTTATAACATATATTAACAGCGGGAATATAATATTCGATGCTAATGATAATAAAGAAATTGTTAGGGTTAAGATATCGCATATGTTAGAGACTTTCCCTTTTTCTATAAATAAAGTAATACTGACACAAGAAGAATATTTGGACGAGATTTCTAATTTACCTGAATGGTGGTCAGAGGAACTTTTTAGAAGAGATGTCCTTTTTTATAGTGATAAAGTCGACTATTCTGTAATGAAAGAGCGAATAAAGATGATGCCATTAAATGATGAAATGGTTCACTTTGGAAAAAGAGCTGTCTTTTGGGGTAAATGCAATGAAAAAAACTATTTATCAACTTCATATCATAAATTACTTATGAAAGAGAGTTTTTATAAATCTATTACTATAAGGAATGCTAGAACATTTGAAAAAATTATAGAATTACTTAGTAAAAAATAATAGAAAGAAATCCTACAACTGTAGTTGTAGGATTTCTTTCTATTTAAATTTCTTAATTGTTTTAATGTAAAGGAATATGCTGATAACTATGATAAAGATATCTATTATTGGAGGAGTTACCCAAATAGCATTTAGCCCTAAAAACATAGGGAGTATAATCATTGCAGGAACAAAGATAACTATTTGTCTCATTATAACAAGATTACCTGCAGATTTGGCGTCTCCGATTGCTTGAAAGAAAGTTAGTGTCATAATCATAATACCATATCCTAAAAATACACTATAAAAAATTCTAAAGTATAAAATACCATTTATTAAACTTGTATTTGATAGGCCAAATAAACTTAATAAGTTTTCTGTAAATAGCATAGCTGGTATCCAAAAAATAGCGGCTAAAAGAATAGAGGATAGGAGGAAAATTTTAAAAATATGTTTAACACGAATATATTCTTTTGCGCCAAAATTAGTTCCAATAGCTGGTTGTAATCCTTGACTCATGCCCCAAAGTGGTATGAATGAAAATGCCATAATTCTTAGAGTTGCTGCCATAATTGACCCAGCTTCATCTCCTCCATACCTAAATGCTTGACTATAAAGAATACTTTGTTGAATAATGGTTAAAACTTGCATAAGCATAGCTGATACACCAACAGCAAAAACCTCTTTGCTTATAGTTATTTCTTTTTTAATTTTTTCTATTTTTATAGTCTTGCTTTTATATTTAAAGTAGTAATATGTAACAAATGCTTGAACAATTTGAGCTAAAACAGTCGCTATTGCAGCACCTTCAATACCTCTGTCAATATTTCTCATAGCTATCATTAATAAAGGATCTAGAATAATATTAATTCCAGCGCCTAACGTCATTATAACCATGGCTTTTTTCATGAGACCTTCACCACGTAGAAGCATATTAGCAGACTGGGCAAAGTTTACAAATAGAGAACCTGTAAAAATAATAGTTAAATATCTATTTGCTAAATCTAGTATTATTCCTTCAGCTCCTATAAGACTAAGTAATTTCTTAGAAAAAATAAAGCCTAATATAGTAATTATTAATGATAATATTAACACCCAAAATAATAAGTTGTTCATTATTTTCTTAAAAGTATCTTTATTATTTTCTCCAATTGCACGAGATAATATAGATGACGACCCCACTCCTATTAATGTAGCGACCCCAGTATTAAAATATGTGAACGGCATTGAAACACCAATAGCAGTCATTGCATCTTGTCCTAAAAGTTGGCCAGCAAATATTCCGTCCATCAATGGATATAAACCTATAACCATCATACCTATTATTGCTGGAACTGATAGTTTAAGCATAATTTTAAATGGAGTTTCAGTAAGTAATTCTTTACTATTTGTATTCATAATATTTTCTCCCTTAAGTTATTTTTATATATTTTTTTAGTAAAATCTCAATCATTTCTTCAAGGATATTACGTTCACTTTTAAAATTTTTTCTAGCATCTAATAATTCACATCCTAAAAGAAAAGAATTTATTATATTGGTAAGAATATCAAACATATCATCAGAATAACAGATGGATTCATCAGCTTTTGATAAAATAGAGTTCAGTTTAATTTTTGATTCAGTTTTTAATTGTTCGTTAAGAGCTCTCAAAGGCTCGTTTTCTTTTATTTGCTTTAAAAACATAATATAAAGAGAAACAAATTCATTGTCAGCCAAAATTTTATCTACAATAATAGAAGAGAGTAGTTGAAGTGTAATTTTATTATTAGTCAGTTTTTGTATTATAGCAATTTCTCTAAGAGTGTTGGCTTGTATCATGATATCATGAAATATTTCTGTTGTATTTTTATAATGATGGTATAAACCACCAATAGACATGTCTGTAGCAGTTACAATATCCTGCATTGTAGTATTTTCAAACCCTTTTTTAAAAAATACATTTTTTGATATATCTTGAATTATTTTTTTTCTTTCTTCTTTTTTTAATCTTTTTTTAACCATAGAATTCACCTCGTTGATTACCGAGTTAACCCTCGGTAATATTATAATAGCATTTTTAAAAACTTTTTTCAAGGTTATAAAAAGCATATAAAAAATCTTAAAAAAATAATTTTTTATTTTTGTAATGTAATATAGTTTGTAAAATGAATATAAAACTAATATCTTTACTTACTTTATTTATCAGTGTTATAATTAATCGATAAGATTATGAGGAGAGAGTCATGAAAGTAAATAAATTATTAATTCACCTAGTTTTAATTGTATATTTTATAATAACAATTTTTTTAAGTACATATTCTTATAAACTTCTTATTGTATTTTTAGGAATAAGTGTTTTAATATTTTTTATTACTAAATTACGATTTGAACCATTTCTTTCAATATTGATAGTGGCAGTTATTTTGGGATTATTGTTAGGATTATCTCCTACTAATTTGATTGATTCGATAGAGAAGGGGACCGGGACATTATTAGGTCATTTGTCTTTAATATTAGCTTTAGGAGCAATGTTTGGAAAAGTTTTAGAAGAACTAGGGGCAGTTGATATAGCATCAAAAAAATTAATTAATTTATTTGGTGTAAGTAAAATTCAATTAGGTTTATTAGTTGCGGGTATGTGCATTAGTTTTTCATTGTTTTTTGATGTAGCTTTTATTTTGGTTATACCAATAATCTTATCTGTTGCTCGTGAATTAGAATTAAATAAACTGTATCTAGCTCTTCCGACAAGTATTGGAGTTCTTACTGTTCACGCGCTATTTCCACCACATCCAAGTCCAAGTATTATAGTAAGAACTTTTAATTTGAATATGGGGGAAGTCTTTTTATATGGTCTTATAGTAGCAATTCCAACAGCGATTATTGGAGGAATACTGTTAACTAATTCGAAATTAATAGATATAAAACCAAAGAAAAAAACGAAATTTATAGATAAAACCTTATTCGAAATAAAAAATACAACAATTAGTCCTATATCTTCAATATTATTGATTTTGCTACCAGTTATTTTAATAACTCTACCAACGATATTGTTAAATATACCTAATGTATCACCAAATACAATAGCTTTTTTGACCGTTATTAGTAATCCTGTGACAGCATTGTTGATAAGTTTAGTAGTAGCAATTGCTATATTAATGAAATCTAGAGATAAAAAAATCTTTGAGATAACCCCCATATTAAGTTCATCTATCAAGAATATTGCTGTGGTACTTTTGATTAACGGTGCAGCTGGTGGTTTAAAGCAAGTTTTAGTTGATTCGAAAATAACAGATGAAATAATTAATATTGTTAATGGGTTAAACTTATCTCCATTAGTTATAAGTTTTGTAATAGCAGCTATTCTAAGAATAGCATTAGGAAGTGCAACTGTTGCTGCTATAACAACATTAGCAATTGCAGAATCCTTTGTTCCAATCGTTTCCTACTCTCCAACATTCATTATGTTAAGTATAACTGCAGGAAGTATGTTTTGTTCACACGTAAATGATCCTGGTTTTTGGTTATTCAAACAATACTTGAATTTAGATTTCAAAACTACATTCAAAACATGGACTCTAGGTACAACTATAGCATCTTTAATTGCATTTTGTATTATTTTAATCATAACATCATTTATTTAAAGATTTGCAAATTTTATCAGCTTTTTTGCTTGATATTTATGTTAAGGTATGTTATATTATATCTTGTGTATGTAGTAAATGTTATGAATAAACTATTTCCAAAAGGAGGATTAATTCATGGCAAAAGTTTGTTACGTTACTGGACGTAAAGCTCGTTCAGGAAATACTCGTTCACACGCGATGAACGCATCTAAAAGAAAATTCAAAGCTAATCTACAAAAAGTAACAATTTTAGTAGACGGACAACCTAAAAAAGTTTGGGTTTCTGCTAGAGCTTTAAAATCTGGAAAAGTTGAGCGTGTATAATTAAAAGCGATGAACTTTAAACTATCTAAGTTTTACTTAGGTAGTTTTTTACTTTATCTTATGGTTCTAAATTATAAAATAGAGATTTTATAAATATTCTATCTAAATTTTATAAAAATTCTTGAAAAGTTATTTGAAAGTGACTAAAAATGGGTAATTTTTAGTAAAAAAAGAAAATTAGACGTTTAAACGGCTTCTGAGCGTTTTGTTTTGAATTTTGAATAATTATACCAAAAATTATTTTAAGCGTCTTATATTTGATTTTATGAGTTGTTTTTTCTTGATATTTTAAAAATCTATACTGAAAAATAAAATTTAAGTGATAAGTACTAGGTTATATAAAAAATTTGCAAGTGGAGTATATATATGAACGAAATACTCGATTAGAAAATTTAAAATTAATAAAGTGTAGTATTAACAATTAGTTAAAATAAGTTTTCTAAAATCAATAATTAAAAAATTATGAAATTTTTAAAAGAGGGGTTAAAGTCAAAATTAAATATTATTAAATAAATTTATTTTATTTGAAAGAGAAGCTTGTATATGATATAATATATTTGTTCGCATAATACATATTATATGTATAAATAATAAATAGAGGAGAATACTGTAATGACGATGAATCAACGAGATTACTACAAACAAAAAATAAATAAACTTCTTCCAGAATTCCCAGAATATATTGAAGATTTTGTAGACACTCATTATGATAATTTGTCTCCATTAACATTACATAGATACTTAGAAACATATAAAAACTTTTTGACTTGGACTATTCAAGAAACAATTTCAAGTGCTGAAAATATTAAAGATGTTAAGCTTTCTACTCTGGAAAATATAACTAAAAAAGAAATGGAAAGTTATTTTAAAAATCTTTCACGAGAAGAAGTTAATGGTAAATATAGATCACAAACTACGATAAACAATTATAAAGCTGCTATGCGTTCACTATATAAATTTTTAACTGTTACTAGTGAAACTGAGCAAGGACATGCGTATTTTGAGCGTAATGTGATGTTAAAAATACCTATTAATCGTGTAAAAGAAACATTGTCTTCTCGCTCTAAGAAAATATCAGAAAAAATATTTTTTGATTCTCAAGATGAGGAATTTTTAAACTTTGTTGAAAATGAGTATGAACAAAGTTTGTCTAAACATGCCAAATCATTTTTCTTGAGAGACAAGGCCCGTGATCTTGCAATACTCACCCTTTTTCTAAAAAGTGGTATTCGTGTCAATGAACTTGCTAATTTAAAAGTAAAAGATATCGACTTTCGAAATAGTGAAATAAATGTAATTCGTAAAGGAAATAAAGTTGATACCGTTATTATAACAAAATCTGCACTAGAGAGAATTAGTGAGTATTTTCAATCACTTCCCTTTTCATTAAAGCGCGAGGATTTTGTTTTTGTTACCAAAAATAAAACAGGTTTATCAATTCGTGCTATTCAAAAACTTGTCATGAAGTATACAGATGCATTTAATGTACCTATGTCTCCCCATAAATTACGTCATAGCTATGGAACCAAACTCGCTCTTAAAACCAATGGAAACATTCCTATTATTATGACTCAAATGGGTCATTCAAACAGCGATACATCAATGCTGTATATAAATGAATCTAAGAAAATTATTAAACAATCTATTGATAAATTAGATGATTAAGCAATATAGTTTACATAATTAAAAGTATGTAAACTATATTATTTAATATTAAAAAAGTTAGGATAGAAAAGTATATATCTATCACTAACTTTTTTAATAATTATTTAAATACATGAATCGAGTTTTTAAAGTATTCTATTCCTGAAAGAATAGTTAATATTACTGAAATCCATAATAAAATATAATCTAGTTCAAAATGCCATATATTAAATACTGGATTACCTAATAAAATTAATATAATTGCAAATAATTGACTTATAGTCTTTAGTTTTCCTAATATACCAGCAGGGATTACCTCCCCTTTTTCTACAGCAAGAAGTCTAAGTCCAGTAACTGCAAACTCACGTGCTATAACAATAACAACCATCCAACTATGCATCATTCCTAGTTCAACCATTACAATAAAAGCACTTCCAACTAAAAGTTTATCAGCAAGTGGGTCTAAAAATTTACCCATATTAGTGATTAAATTATATTTTCTCGCAAGATAACCATCAACAAAATCTGTAATTGATGCAAACATAAAAATAAGTGCTGCAATAAATATATTCAATTTCATAGGACGCCCATTTAATATTGTTATTGTATTATCTCCCATATCAAACAATAAAAAGAAAATAAATACAGGAATTAGAACTGTTCTAAATAACGTTATTTTATTTGGTAAATTCATCTGAAATAAAAACCCTTCTATTCTATAATTTCTATAACTATGATACATTAATTATATCATAAAGTATATAAGTGGACAATATAAAGTTTAGTTCAAAATAGGAATAATATATTTAAGTTTACATATTTGTAGTTATGTAAACTTAAATATTATCTTCAGTATATTCCTTTTCTAAAAATACTTTCCTTGGTTTACTTCCGTCTACTGGGCCTATGTATCCATCTTCTTCAAGCATATCTATAATTCTAGCAGCACGGTTATAACCTATCTTAAATCTTCTTTGTAATAATGAAGCAGAAGCTTTTTGAGTCTTAGCGATAAATAACAACACCTCTTTATATAGTGGATCTACATCCTCAGTTAAATATTCTCCTCCTTGCGAACTAACTTCACTTGGGGTCATATTAGGGTCATACTGTGCTTCTGATTGACTTTTAACGAAATCAACAACTTTCTCTACTTCTTCATCAGATAAGAAAGCGCCTTGGATACGTACAGGTTTGCTTGAGTCTGCAGATAAATACAGCATGTCACCTTTTCCTAGTAATGTTTCAGCACCTGATTTATCTAAAATTGTTCTTGAATCTACACTTGAACTCACTGCAAATGCAATACGTGATGGAATATTTGTTTTTATTACACCTGTTATAACATCGACAGATGGTCTTTGTGTAGCTATAATCATGTGAATACCTGCTGCACGAGCTTTTTGAGCGATACGAGCAATAGATTCTTCAACCTCTTTAGAAGAGACCATCATTAAGTCTGCAAGTTCGTCAATTATGACAACAATATAAGGTAATTCCTTATAATCCGGGTCTTGTGCTGCAATCTTATTAAATCCCTCGATATTTCTAACTCTAGCTCGAGCAAATTCACGATATCTATTTTCCATTTCTAGGACTACTTTATGAAGAACATCAGCAGCTTTAAGAGGATCTGTAACAACAGATGTTAATAAGTGTGGAATACCATCATATATAGAAAGTTCAACCATTTTTGGATCTATCATTATTAATTTAACTTTATCGGGTTTATTTTTTAGTAAGATACTAGTTATAATCGTATTAACACAGACAGATTTTCCACTACCGGTAGAACCAGCAATCAGTAAATGTGGAGTTTTATCAATTCTTGTAAAGATAGCTTCTCCTGTAACATCTTTTCCTAATGCTACTGATAGCGGAGAATTATCTTTATCATTAATAAAAACTTCTTTCATAGATACAAGCTCATTTACTTTATTAGGAATTTCTATTCCGATTAGAGATTTACCTGGAATTGGTGCTTCAATTCTAACATCTTTAGCAGCAAGATTTAATGCGATATCATTACTTAAATTAACAATTTTACTTACTTTAGTTCCTGGTGTCGGCAATATTTGGAACTGCGTTATGGATGGACCAACTATAGCTTTTACTATTTTTACTTCTATTCCAAAATTATTTAATGTACTTTGCAATATTTTTGATTTTTCTACAATATCATTTTTAGTTATAGTTTGTTTTTTCGTTGGATTTTTCAATAAAGTTATAGGCGGTAATTTATAACTATCATAAGAAGTATCTCTATTATCATCAAATTTAGCAGACTCTTTGGTATTATCATATGTAGTTTTAGATACCCTTTTTCTTTTTTGTTGCTCATCTATAATATCGCTAATATCTTCTTTAAACTCATGAATATCAACAATTAAATCTTTTTCTTTCATATCATTATAACGTTGTTCGTTAGAATTTTCATCATTATCATTAAATTCAAAGTCCTCGTTATAGATATCCTCTTCACGATAATCTTCATAAACATTTTTGTCAAAGGCGTTAGTTATATGATACTTAATTTTTAAAACAAAAGTACGATGATTTATATTTAAATATAAAAACATAAGAGTAATAATTGCTGATATAACAACCAATAGTGAACCATAATAGGACAATAGATATATTAATAATTTTACAGGATAGTAAGCAATTAATCCTCCACCATAATGAACATTATTATTATAAATATCTCCAAAACTTACATAATCAATACTTTTACTACCAATCAAAATTAACTGGAATAACAAATCAATAAATAGTAAGCAACAAGCAATTATTATTGGAGAATTTACTTTTTTGTTCATTATATAGTAAATAGGTGCAGCTATAAGTATCAAATATATAATATAACTAAAATTACCAAATAAATACTTAAATAATGAATCAAAGAATTTTCCTATAATTCCCATTTGAAGAATAGAAAAAATAACAATGGCAATTGCTATAACAAAAAATATTGTGTGGTAGGCTTCTTTTGTTAATTTTGGGAATACTTTTTTATTTATACTTTTCTTTGTTTTTGATTTTTTTTTAGAATTTGTTTTCTTTTTTGTACTC
This sequence comes from Gemella sp. 27098_8_92, assembly GCF_041433685.1. Lineage (NCBI taxonomy): Bacteria > Bacillati > Bacillota > Bacilli > Caryophanales > Gemellaceae > Gemella > Gemella sp. 27098_8_92. The sequence continues at coordinate 10,895 of NZ_JAPWBZ010000001.1, read as the reverse complement.
AATGTGCTCTCCTTTCCACTAATCTTCTACGACAATTGCCTCAGTTGGACAATTATTATGTGCCTCTAGCACTAAACTTCTAAATTGTTCATCAATCTCTTCAGTCATTTCATTATTATCAATATGACAATATGCTATACCGTCTTCATCATAATCATAAATATCAGGACAAATCGCAGTGCAATTTCCACATGCTATACAATTATCTCTCACTACTTTAGTTTTCATTGTCTTGCTCTTTCAAAAATTTTGAAAATTTTTCTAAAGATTTTTTTCGATGGCTGATTGCATTTTTTTCATCAGAAGAGATTTCAGCAAATGTTTTATTTAATTCAGGAACATAAAATATAGGATCATAACCAAAGCCATTGGTTCCGCGTTTTTCAAAAATGATTTCTCCTTCACATTCCCCTCTAAATGTAAATTCGTTACCTCCTGGCATAACCATAGCGATAACTGAAATAAATTTTGCTTTTGATTGTTCACCTGCTAATTCAGCAAGAACTTTTTCTATATTTTTTTCATCTGTTTGTTCTGGGGAATAACGTGCTGAATAAACTCCTGGACGTCCATGTAATTTATCAACACTAAGGCCACTATCATCTGCAATAGCTATTTCCCCAGAAAATGCTGCTATGGTTCGAGCTTTAATTAGTGCGTTTTCTTCAAAACTACTACCATCTTCTATAATATCTTCTGTAAAACCAATATCTTTTAATGTCAAAATATTATAATTAGTTAAAATTTGTTTAATTTCTTCAACTTTATGAGCATTATTTGATGCTAATATTAAATTTTTCATAATTCTCTTTGCTCCTATATATCTACTACTTCTGCACTTATATCGCGGTTTAACCATTTTGATGCAATATTATTAAAATGATCACTTTCGTTTGAAATAAAAAATTTATGTTCACTTTTATTAAATTTCTTTTGAAGTAGTTTTGCATAACCTAATACGGTGCTTACATCGCGAGCTGCTTCATGGCCTGATGATATGACTTTTATATTGTTTCCATAATATTCTTCAATATCTTTTTTTAAAATTGGATAGTGAGTGCAACCTAATACAACTGTGTCTATATCTAATAATTTTGTATCAAATAATACGTCTTTAAGAAGCTTTTGTGTAGCACCTTCTACTAGATTACCCTCGGCTTCTATAAAAGGACAAAAAGTTGGGCATGCTTTATCATAAACAACTATATCAGAATTAATATTTTTTATTTCTTTATCGTAAACTTTAGAATCTGCTGTAAACTGCGTTCCTAATACTAAAACATTATTGTTTTCTGTTGCCTGTATCGCACGTCTTGCTCCTGGCTGAACAACCCCTATTATCGGCAAGTTATATCTATCTTGTAAATATTCTAAAGCTGCTGCAGTGGCAGTATTACAAGCAAGAACAATCATTTTAACTCCTTGGTTAATTAGAAATTCAACAGCTTTTTCTGTGTTTTTTATAATTTCATCTTTGGTTTTATCACCATAAGGACAGTTCTTTACATCTCCAAAATAATATATAGTTTCATTTGGAAGTTGTCGCATAATTTCTCTAGCAACGGTTAATCCTCCCACTCCACTATCGAATACGCCTATAGCATTTTTCATTTAAATCCTCTTTCTATTTAGAACTTAACATTTCTTCAAGGTCCATTATTTTTTTATATGATTTAGTTTCGATTCCTATATATTCTTTAAATAAAAGATTAAAGAAAGAAAAAAGTTTAATTAAATCTTTGTTACTTAACTCTAAATCTTCTAAAAAATCTATATTTTTTGTACTTATATAATATGTTAGCTTGACAAGATTATCATTAATACCAAAAACACTATAATCGATATTAAATTTATCAACAAAACTGTTTTTTAAAAAACTATAACCTACATACTCATGGTCTGTCTTTTGATATTTAAATATAAAGCCGTGATCTTTTAATATTTGCATAAAAAAATAACAACATACTATTTTTTCGCTCACATCATTATTAATTGAGGTTAAGGCAAGTTTTAATAATTTATATAAATTAAATGAGGAATCAATACTATAATTAAGACATTCTAGCATATTAGCAACATAGCTATTTTTCAGTACATCATAGACTATATTTTGATATGTGTTTTCTATTTCTAAATTAGTTATTTTATTCATACCACTTGTAGAGAAAAAGTTAATAGTTACTTCACTTGCTGTACTAACCTTAATTTTTTTTTTGCTTTTATGCACATTTTCGTAAAAAAAACTTTCTATTTTTCCATGTTCAGTAAGAACATGAAGTATTTCGTGATAATCACGATATCTTATTTTTTTTATGATTATTCCTTTAATAAAGTTTCGATTAGTCAAAGACATCATCTCGGTAACCTAAATCACGAATTTGGTTTGGTTTAGAGCGCCAATTATCGATTACTTTTACCCAAAGTTCAAGAAATACTTTTTCTCCTAATAAAACTTCAATATCTTTTCGTGCTCGTGTTCCAATTTCTCTAATCATTTTTCCTTGTTTTCCGATAATCATACCTTTTTGAGATTTTCTCTCTACAACAATTGTGGCTATAATATTTTTCTTTTTGCCATCTTGTTTTTCTATTTTATCTATAATCACGGCAATAGAATGTGGTATTTCTTGATTGGTAAGTTGTAGGACTTTTTCTCTAATAAATTCAGAAATTACAAAGTATTCTGGCGAATCAGTAATAACATCATCTGGATACATTTTATAGCTTAATTGCAGGTATTTTTTAGTAACATTTAATAAATTATCTACATTAATAGATTTTAACGCTGAAATAGGAACGATTTCTACGAAGTCATATAAATCTTTATAAAATGATATAATTTCAATCAATTTTTCTGGACTAATTAAATCTATTTTATTAATTAATAAAAATGTTGGCACATTTAATTCTTTAACGATATCAATTAAATGTTGATCCCCTGGACCAAATTTTTCTCCTGCATTGATTATTAGATAAACTATTTCCGATTCTTGAATAGCACTACTAGCAAGCTTCATCATATAATCACCTAAACGATGTTTAGGTTTATGTATTCCTGGTGTATCAATAAAGACGATTTGTGAATCTTGGTCGGTATATACTCCATTTATTATGTTACGTGTAGTTTGAGGTTTATCAGACATTATTGCAATTTTTTGTTTTAATATATTATTTAACAATGTAGACTTTCCTGCATTAGGTCTACCAATAATAGTGACAAACCCGGTTTTTATTTGTTCATCAAACATAATTATCTCCTTAATCCAAATTCTTCAAGAATGGCTTCTTGTTTATCAAACATCTCTTTTTCATCTTCTTCATTCATATGATCATAACCTAATAAATGTAAAAAGCCATGAACTGCTAAAAATCCAATTTCACGATCAAAGCTATGATTATATTCTTGTGCTTGTTCACGAGCAATATCAACGCATATTATTATATCCCCAATAGAATTAAATTCATCTTCTAATCCTATAATATGAACTTCATCTTCTATTTCGTCGTTTAAAGCAAATGATATAACATCTGTAGGTACATCCTTACCTCTGTAATCACGATTTATCTCTTGAATTTCTTCTTTACTTACAAAAGATAAAGACATTTCGGTGATTTCAGTGTTAATATTTTCATGTTTCGCAGCACATTTTAAAAGTTCTACCAACATATCTTTCGTAGTATCTTCAATCAAATTGTTGTCATCAATAATATCAACAAAAGTCATAATTATCTCCTTGTTTTTCAAGTTTATAGGGGATCGTCTAAATAGACTACCCCTATTACTTAATTTAATTTGCTAAAATTTTGTTGCCTAAGTGCTTCATATATTATTAAAGCAGCAGTATTAGATAAGTTAAGTGAACGAACGTTTTCGCTCATAGGGATACGAAGAGCCTGTTCACTATATTTTTCTCTAAATTCTTTAGGTAATCCTTTGGTTTCTCTTCCAAAAATAAAATAGATTTCTTCATCGTTTTTATTAGAAAAGTCAAAATCAGAATAAGTTTTTTGTCCAAATTTAGTTATTAAATAATAGTTTTTATCGCTAGTTGCTTCCAAAAACTCATCAAAACTATCCCAAACTATTAGGTCTAGATGTTTCCAATAATCCAAACCAGCTCGTTTAACGTGTTTATCATCAATAGAAAAACCTAATGGCCTTATTAAATGCAACCTTGTATTTGTGCCTACACAAGTACGTGCAATATTCCCTGTATTTGCAGGAATTTCTGGTTGAAATAAAACTATATTATTCATATTACATTAGAATGGAAGTTTGCCACCAAACATTCTCCCAAGACCCTTTCTCTTAGATTTATCATTCATTAAACCACCAAATTGTTTCATCATTTTACGCATTTCTTCAAACTGCTTAATAAGTTTATGAACTTCACTAATTGGGCGTCCACTACCAGCAGCAATACGCTTACGACGTGGTACATTTATAATATCAGGATTTTGACGTTCTTCAATAGTCATAGATTTGATGATAGCTTCAACATAAACAAATTGTTTTTCATCTACAGCATCCAAATTCATATTTTTCATTTTTCCCATTCCAGGAATCATTCCAAGAATATCTTTAAAGCTACCTAATTTTTTCACCTGCTCTAGTTGTGATAAGAAGTCTTCAAATGTAAAACTTTGGTTAAGTAACTTTTCTTGCATTTTTTTTGCTTCATCTTCATCGATATTAGCTTGGGCTTTTTCAATCAGCGTAAGAACATCGCCCATACCTAAAATACGTGATGCCATACGTTCTGGGTGGAATAACTCAAGGTCATTCATTTTCTCACCCATACCTACTAACTTAATAGGTTTTCCAGTAATTGATTTAATAGACAATGCTGCTCCACCACGAGTATCACCATCAAGTTTTGTAAGAACAAGACCTGTAATATCCAACTGTTCATCGAATGATGTTGCGATATTGACAGCTTCTTGCCCTATCATTGCATCCACAACAAGTAGAATTTCATCTGGATTTACTGCTGATTTTATATCTTTCAATTCATCCATAAGTAGTTCATCGATATGAAGACGACCTGCAGTATCTATAATAACATAATTATAGTAATGTTCTCGAGCGAATTCTAGCCCTTCTTTAACAATGTCAACTGGATCTTTGTCAACGTAAAATACTTCTATGTCTAATTGTTTTCCAAGAGTTTTAAGTTGTTGAACAGCAGCAGGACGATAAACATCGGCTGCAATAAGAAGCGGTTTTTTCTTCATAGTTTTTTTAACTTTAAGCGCAAGTTTCCCTGCAGTAGTAGTTTTCCCTGCACCTTGAAGTCCAACCATCATAGTTGTTGTAATTTTTCCACCCTGGTTAAGTTCAACATTAGTGCCACCAAGTAATTCTACCAACTCTTCATTAACAATCTTGACAATTTGTTGAGCAGGAGTTAGTGATTTCATAACTTCTGTACCTACTGCACGTTCACTTATTTTTTTAACAAAGTCTTTCACTACTTTAAAATTGACATCAGCTTCTAATAATGCAAGACGAACTTCTCGCATCATTTCTTTAACATCAGCTTCAGATACCTTTCCTTTTCCTGTTAATTTTGCAATAGTATTTTGTAATCTTTCTGATAAATTTTCAAATGCCATACAACACTCTCCTAATTTTCTAATTTACTTAACTGATTGATATACTCTAAAATTTCTTCATTATCAGTTAATTTTCTAATTTCATTTAATAAAAATAATCGTTCATTACTTAATTTTATTAAATTTAGTTTTTCTTCAAATTGTTCTAATTCTATTATTGTTCTTTTGATATTATTAGAGACTGCTTGTTTTGATATCTCATAGTTTTCCGAAATCTCTGTAAGAGACAAGTCATTAAAAAAATAATCATTCAAGTACTGTTTTTGTTTTTGACTTAATAATTCAGAGTAAAAATCATAAAGTTGTGAAACTTTTATAATTTGTTCTATTTCCACAATCTTCCTCCAGTATAATATAAATCTATATCTTTATATTATACGATAAAACCGCGTTTTTTTCAAATTTTTATGGTGTTTTAGCATATAAAAAAGTAAGCTAATAAATTAGCTTACCCTTTTGTATAATTGTTTAATTAGATATAATCTTGAGCAAAGTTATCAATAGTTATCGTTATTTTTTCAGTAGAAAAACTCTCTGCAAAATAATTATTTATATATTTTAAAAGTGGATAAAGTGTTTTATACTCTTCCTCTTGGTACTTTATAACTATGTTAAATTTATATTCATTATTTATTTTGTAAAATGCATTTCTATTTGGGCCTAAGATATCTAATTTATTATTTTTTTCTTTTAAAAAATTATAAATAGCCTTCGCAGCGTACTCAACTTTTGTTTCATTGTATCCTTTAATAGTAATAAATGATATTTTGCAAAAAGGTGGATAGTTTATGAGTTTACGCCTATTAATCTCATATTTATAAAAATCTGGATAACTTTGCTTTATGGCATAATCAATAATATTACTTGATATATTGGTTTGGAAGACTACCTCCCCTTCTTTATCACTTCTCCCTGCTCGACCTGCTGTTTGAACTAATAATTGAAAGAGTTTTTCATTTGCTTTAAAGCTTGGAATAGCCATAAGGCCATCGATAGATAATACTCCTACTAATGTAATATTAGGAAAATCTAACCCTTTAGAAATCATTTGTGTTCCTAGTAATAAATCGGCTTTATTATCTTTGAATTGAGTTAATAGCTTTTCATATGAACCTTTTCTACTTGTTGTATCTGAATCCATACGTATTATTCTTAATTCAGGAATTTTTTCAAGTAAGTATTCTTCTACTTTTTGTATTCCATAATTTCCTGATACTAGTTCTGGATTAGAGCAACATTTTTTTACATTGAAAATTTTTTTATGATAACCACAAAAATGACAATGTAATGAATTATCGTATTTATGATAATTTAAGCTTATATCGCAGTTAGGGCATTTGTATAGATGTCCGCATGAGTAACAGCGAATAAAATTGGTATATCCACGTTTGTTAATAAGTAATAAAATTTGCTCTTTTGCATCTAGCTTTTCACGTATTTTTTCTAATAATTTTGGAGAAATAACTTCCTCTTTATTATCGTTATGAATAACAGAAATTTTTGGTAACTTATTATTAAATCTATGAGAAAGTGTTAGTATATTATCGATATTTTTTTGCTCAAAGTTATAATATAAATCGATAGATGGAGTTGCACTTGCGTAAACAACACTACATTTATTATATACCCCACGTTTTTTAGCTATATCTTTTGCATCATATCTAGGAGAATCTGTTTGTTTATAACTATTTTCATGTTCTTCATCAATAATAATTAAACCAAGATTTTCAAAAGGGGCAAAAATTGCTGAACGTGTTCCTAAACAAATTTTAACCTTCCCATCACGAATTTTTTTCCACTCATAGTATTTCTCACGAGTAGATAAGCGCGAGTGTAATACAGCAATATTATCTCCGAAGATACTTCTAAATTTTTTTTCTATTTGTGGTGTTAAAATTATCTCTGGGACAAGTACTATGGCTTCTTTATTTTTTGCCAAGATATTCTCAACTAATCTAATATATATCTCTGTTTTACCTGATCCAGTAACACCATGTAATAAATACTCATTAAATTTATTTTCATTAAAATTACGAGAGATTTTATCATATACATCTTTTTGATAAATACTTAAATTGTTCATATTAGTCCTTATTGAAGAATTAATATAAACTTCAATTTCTTTTTCCGTGACAGTCAATATACTACTATCAACTAATTTTCTAATAACGCCATCTCCTATATTAAGCTTTTGTTTAACTTCAGTCATTTTTATTTTTTTATTTATTAAGAGGTAATCAACCAAAATTTTCTGTTTAGTAGTTAATTTCTTATTTTTAAAATCATTTAAAACTAAATAACGTTCAGTAGTTTTATTATTTCTTTCTTTAATTTTACTTATTAGTCTTATTGCCTTTAATGATATTAAGTAGCCTATTTGCTCAACAGTAAAAATTTTTTCAAATTTTTTCTTTTCAATTAAATCTTCAGCATTGAAATATTTTTTGTAATCCAAGAGCAAAGTTTTATTTCCATCTAATAACTCATAGTATTCAATATATTTATTTTTAAAAATAGTTGGTATCATAGTTTCCAACACTTGTATTCTTGTACAAAAAAGTTCTTCTGCCATAATTTTAGATAACAACAACATCTCTTTAGTAAAAACTGGAAAGTTATCTTTCAATTTTTTAATATATTTAAACTTTGATAAATCTGCATTTCCTGTGTATGTTTCAAATATATTCGTTACATATCCTTGTACTATTCTTGTTCCGAACGGTACTTCAACTCGATAGCCTACTATATCTTCATTTTCAAATTCTTTTGGAATTATATAATAAAAACTTTGATTAACATTATGATTATTTACATCAACTATAATCTCTGCATACATTTATTATCCTCCTTTCTTAATTTGAAAATTTTATTTTATATTGACTATATTATAGTATCCAATAATTCCTTTGCTATATTTTCTTTGGTAGTTTTCTCTACTTTTTTGATATTTCCATTTTTTGCGATAATATAAACTTCATTATCATCACTACCAAAACCGATGCCTTGCTTAGAAATATCATTGGCAACTATATAATCTAAATTCTTCTTCTTAATCTTTTCTTTAGCATAATCTAATAAATCGTTTGTTTCAGCGGCAAAGCCTACAACTATTTGATTTTCTTTTTTGTGTTCTCCGATATATTTCAAAATATCTCGCGTACGCTTAAATTGAATTGCTAGATCATCAGTTTGTTTTTTCACTTTTTTATCAAAAACTTCTACAGGTGTGTAATCCGAAACAGCTGCGGCTTTTATTATAATATCACAGTCTTTATAATTTTCTTTAACTACTTCATACATATCTTGTGTGCTAACAATTTTTTTAACTTTTATGTTTTCGTGACTTTCTTTTATTCCTACTCCGGTTACTAAAATTACTTCGCCTCCACGTTTTGCTACTTCATTTGCTATCGCTATTCCCATTTTTCCACTTGATGGATTAGTTAAACATCTAAATGGATCTATAAATTCTTTTGTAGGACCAGCTGTAATTAGAACTCTTTTTCCTAAAAGCTCTTTCTTATCATTATTAAACAGCTCTGTTAGTATTTTTTCAGTTTGAGGGAATTTCCCTTGTCCAATATCTCCGCAAGCAAGCAAACCACTGTCGGGTTCTATAAAATTGAAGCCTAATTTAGAAAGCTTAGCAATATTTTCTTGAATAATCGGATTTTCGTACATTGCTGTATTCATAGCAGGAACAATATATACTTTGGAAAAATCTTTTACTGCCAGCATAAGTGATGTAGCTAAATCATCAGCAATACCATTTGCAAATTTAGAAAGGATATTAGCTGTCGTAGGTGCGACTATTATTTTATCAGCCCATTTTACCAGGTCTATATGCTGAATCTCATTCTCATTTAATTCTATAAAAGTATCAGTATATACTCTATTTTTTGTTAAAGTTTGAAATGGCAATTCTGTTACAAATTTTTGTGCATTACTAGTTAAAACAACTTTAACATTATGCCCTTTTTTTACTAAGGAACTAGATAAATCAATAGCTTTATATGCAGCTATTCCCCCTGAAACGATTTGTAATATGTTCATCTTATACTATCTCCTTATAAAACGTTAATAGTTTTCATTCTCTTTATTATTTGGACCGAACACAGCAATTTCCAATTTAGATAATCTCTTTAATATATCCAGATTTGTAACTTGATTAGGTTTTTCATCTTTTGTAATATTTTTTAAAGCATCAATTTTTATTTTTAAATTTTGATTTTCTATTTCTAGCTCTTTAATACGAGTTAATAGTTTATCTAATTTCATATAGTCTTCGATAATTAAATCTAAATAATCATTAACATCATCTTCACTATATCCCTTTACCCTGCTCTTTTTAAATTCTTTTTCATAAATATTTTTTGCTGTTAAATTTAATTCAACACTCATGTCATAACTCCTTTATTTAAATTCACTAAAATATGATACACAACTTGTGAAATACAAAGGTGCCGTTTCAGCCCTTAATATCCTTTTACCTAAGCTTATAACATCAAACTCAGATGAAGTTAAAGTATTTATTTCTTTTTCTGATAAACCACCTTCGCTGCCGAACACTGCTATAACTGATTTATTCTCTAATGGCCCATTTAAAAGTTTTTTAAAATTATAGTTATCTTCATTTATTGATTCTTTTTCATAAGCTACCATTCTATAGTCTAGTGACTTAGAATATTCTATAAGCTTTTCGAAGCTATCTATATATGTAATATCAGGTATAAGATTACGTTTTGATTGTTCTGCTGCTTCTTTAATTATTTTTTGCCAACGATTTAATTTAGATTCAACTTTATCTTTTTTAATTTTTGCAATATTTCTTTCAGAATTAAATAATACTATGCTACTAACACCTAACTCCGTTAATTTTTGTATTAAATACTCTGTCTTATCGTTTTTTAATGGTGGAATTGCTATTGTAATCTTCGTCAGTAATTCATTACTACCACTTACCTCTTCGTAAGGTTTAACAATAACACTTTCTATGTTGTCGTTTATGATACTACAAATATATTTGATTTCATCATTAAAAACAACGTAAATTTTATCATTTATTTTTTTTCTCATAATTCTAACAATATGATTACTATCATCTTTCGATAGGACATATGTAGCATTTATATCAAATTTATCATTAACAAAATACTGTTGCATAAATTCTCCTAAAATATTATTTTCATATATAATTTTACCTTATTCTTTTAAGTAAAGCAATAGCTAGTAGTTCTTGTTAAACTTAAAAGAGGTTACTTAAGTAACCTCTTTTAAGT